>JAIOII010000341.1 GCA_019912685.1 Kofleriaceae bacterium | reverse complement strand
TCGACGAGCTCGCCGAGCATGCGCCGCTGCGCGACGAGCTCGAGGCGACCTGGCTCGACGCCGCCGCGCGCCGCTCGACGACCTACCGCGAGCACCAGGACATCAACGACGTGATGCTGGCGACCGCGCTCGTGCCGGAGGGCTTCCTGGTCCTTCGCGACCGGCCGGCGCGATAGCGCCTCAGCGGCGCGCCGGCAAGAGGCCGCGCTCGGCGAGGTGGTCGTGGAGCCGCGACGGCGTCTCCCTGGTGAGGTCGAGCGCCAGCTCGTGGACCTCCATCCCGAGCCGCGGCAGGTCGGCGGTGTCCTTGCGCAGGAGCCCGAGCATGTTCGGGCTGGCGACGATCACGACCTCGCGCGACGGGTGCTCGGCGAGCACGTCCCCGAGGTGGTTCACGATCGCGCCGGCGAAGCGGCGGTCGGTCTCGTCCGTGTGCGCGTCGCGGTGGTCGTCGACCGCGAAGCTCGGGCCGTGCGGCGCCGACGAGCTGCCGGGTCGCGAATCGCTGAAGACCTGGCTCGGCCGGAGCCGGCGCTCGGGATCGACGAGATCGATCCACTCGCGAAGCGGGGGTGTGCCGTTGGGCTGCTCGAGCGCGCCGGCCTCGTAGGTGAAGATGCGCGCGCGGGAGGCGTCGGCGACGACGATGGCGATGCGATGCATGATGGTCCCCTTCTCGATCATTCGAGCCCGCCGGACATCGCCGCCGGTTTGGGCTCGGGTTCCGGCAGGTCGGTCATGGTTGCGTCGGAGAGCAGGAGCACGCTGGCGACGGAGACCGCGTTCTCGAGGGCGAGGCGCACGACCTTGGTCGGATCGATGATCCCCGTCTCGACGAGATCGCAGTACACGCCGGCCGCCGCGTCGTCGAAGCCGGAGTTGTCGGCGATCGTGCGCGTCGGCGCCTCGAGGGCGTGGGCGAGGATGCGCAGGCCGGTGCGCACGTCGCCGTCGCACGTGCGGGCCGCGGCCTCGACCGCGTCGATCGCGCGCAGGAGCGCCAGGCCGCAGCCCGGGACGATGCCCTCGGCGGCGGCGGCCTTGGTCGCGCTGAGCGCGCCTCGAACGCCTCCTTGCGCGACTTGAGCTCGGCCTCGGACGACGCGCCGACCCGGATCACGGCGACGCCGCCGGTCAGGCGGGCCAGCCGCTCCTGGAGCTTCTCGCGGTCGTAGTCGCTCTTCGTGTCCTCGAGCTCGCGCCGGAGCTGGGTGACGCGCGCGGCGATCCGCTCCCGGTCGCCGCCGCCGCCGATCAGGGTCGTCGTGTCCTTGTCGGACACGACGCGGTTGCAGCGACCGAGGTCCTCGAGCTGCACGTGCTCGAGCTTCTGGCCGAGCTCGGCGGTGATGACCCGGCCGCCGCAGAGCGTGGCGATGTCGTCCATGATCGCCTTGCGCCGGTCGCCGAAGCCGGGCGACTTCACCGCGACCGACGCGAGCGCGCCGCGCACCTTGTTGACGACCAGCGTCGCCAGCGCCTCGCCCTCGACGTCCTCGGCGATGACGAGCAGCGGGCGGCCGCTCTTCGCGATCTGATCGAGGAGCGGCAGGAGGTCGTGCATCGCCGCGATGCGGCCCTCGTGCAGGAGCACCCAGGCATCCTCGAGCCCGCACTCCATGCGCGCTGCGTCGGTCACGAAGTAGGGCGAGAGGAAGCCGCGGTCGAGGGACATGCCCTCGACGACCTCGAGCACGGTCTCGGTGCCCTTCGCCTCCTCGAGCGAGACCACGCCGTCGGCGCCGACTCGCTCGACCGCGTCGGCGACGAGCTCGCCCATCGCCGGGTCGTTGTGCGCGGAGATCGTCGCGATCTGGACCTTCTCCTTGCGCGAGGTGACCGGTCGCGACAGCGCGCGGATCGCGGCGACGGCCTCCTTCAGGCCGCGGTCGAGCCCGCGCTTGAGATCGATCGCGCTCGCGCCCGCGGCGACGTTGCGCACGCCGTCGGTGTAGATCGCGTGGGCCAGGAGCGTCGCCGTGCTCGTGCCGTCGCCGACCGCGTCGCCCGTGCGCTCGGCGGCCTGGCGGATCATGCGCGCGCCGAGATCCTCCTCGGGATCGGGGAGCTCGAGCTCCTTTGCGATGGTGACGCCGTCGTTGCAGACGAGCGGCGTGCCCCACTTCTTGGCGATCAGCACGGACTTCGAGCGCGGGCCGAGCGTGATGCGGACGGCGTCGGCCAGGGCGGTGACGCCGCGCAAGAGCTTCTCCCGCGCGACCGATCGGAACAGCAGGTGCTTGTGCGGCATGTCATCCGCGTCTGCGATGTGCGTGCCAGCGCCACCCGCAGGCCGCTCCTCCGGTTCGCGCGCAGAACATGCGTCGGCGCGGCGCCGGGGCGCCGCCTCTGCGTGGCTCGCGCGCCCGCGGCGGCGTGTCGCGCCGCGATTCGCTGGCATCGAAGCTGCTTTGGTAGGTGCCAGGAGGCACTGTCATGTCCACGAGCAGATCTCAGGTCATCGTCGCGTACGACTTCTCCAAGCCCGCCGACGTGGCGCTCCAGCGTGCCGTGGACCAGGCGTGCCGCGACGCCGACGTCACCCTGCACTTCGTCACCGTCCTCGACACGCACCAGAGCTACCAGACCGCCGACAACGTGCGGGATCAGCTCGTGCGGATGCTGCGCGAGATCTTCCGCGCGTGCCAGCCGGAGGTCGACGTCGACTTCGCGGTCCACGTGCGGCTCGGCAAGCCGGGCGAGGAGATCCTCGCGCTCGCCGAGGAGATCGGCGCGGACCAGATCATCGTCGGCTGCCACGACCGCAACGCGCTCGGCCGGATCCTGCTCGGCTCGGTGTCGACCGAGGTCCTGCACCACGCGCGCTGCCCGGTCATCGTCGCGCGCAAGAAGGGCTACGCCGACGTCAAGCTCGACAAGGTGATCGAGGTCGGCCACACCGCGCTGCGGCCCCGACCGCACCGCTACAGCTACACGAGCTCGGTCGCGCAGGTCCGCCCGGTCGACTGGCCGATCAGCTGAGCGCGACGCTCCTCGAGGAGGAGCGTGAACGCCGTCGTCGCGCCGCCGGCGAGCCCGGCCGTGGCGAGGAGGACGAGCGCGGAGAGCACCGCGGCCGCGGGCGAGCTCGGCGCGCCGGTGACCGCGTACGTCACCGGCGTGGCCGTGCCCCACGCCGCGCCGTTGCCGAGGAGCCACGGCCGCGTCCGCACCGCGAGCACCGCCAGGACCGGCGCCTGGAAGGCCGCGAGCAGCATCCCGGCGCTGCCGCCGACGCACATCGCCAGCGCCACGCGCGCGAACATCGGCTGCGCCGGCGCGGCGGGATCGGTGACGAGCAGGGCGGGCGTCACCGCGACGAGGATCCACACGATGACCGCGCCGGCCGTGGTGCCGCGGATCCAGGCGGAGCGCGAGACGGTCGCCGGCAGCAGCACCGCCTCGAGCGCGCCGATGACGAGCCCGGCGACGAGCCCGGCGAGGCCGCCGACGAGGAGCGCGAGCAGGGGGCTACCTCCAACGAGCCCGAGCTGGTAGGCGCCGGCGACGACGGCGACCGCCGCACCCCCACCCAGGACGTAGGCGAGCGTCGAGCCGAGGATCCAGCGCAGGAGCCAGCGGCGATCGTACGGCGAAGGGAGCATTCCCGGGAGTGGAGCAACCCACATGCCGCGGGGCGGCGTGCGCGGATCCGCCGCACCCGCTGCTACCGCACGACGACGACGACGGCGTCGTCGGTGCCCCGGGCGAAGCGCGTGAGAAGGTGATGCGCGATGACGAGCGGGTGCCGGCGGAGGAGGGTACCTGCGCCGGTGAGGTCGACGCGCGACACGATGCCGTCGGAGACCAGCGTCAGGACCTGCGGCGGCGCGAACGGCACGGTCTCGGGCACCACGCGCCGGGCGGGCCGGCTGACGCCGAGCGTGCCGGCGGCGGAGAGGAGCCCGCGGAACCCGCCGTCGGGGCCGTGCAGGCGCGTCGTGATGTTCCCGATCGCGGCGTGCGTCACGGTCGCAGCCAGGAGATCGATGCGCGCCGCCGCCATGACGGCGCCGCGCGAACCGACGAGCTCGCGATCCGCGCGCGCGAGCAGCTCGTCGAGCGGCAGGTGCGGCGACGCCAGCATGGTGGCGACGGCCCGCGCGGACGCCTCGCGCGCCGCCGGCCCGTGGCCGAGGCCATCGATGG
>JAIOII010000340.1 GCA_019912685.1 Kofleriaceae bacterium | reverse complement strand
CGCCGAGGCGAAGCGATCGGCGGGGGCGCTGGCCAGACAGCGCTCGACGCAGGCGGCGACCGCGGCCGGCACCGTGGGCACGAGCTCGTCGAGCGGGGGCGCCACGTCGGTGAGGATCCGGTACATCGTCTCGACGCTGTTCGCGCCGGCGAACGCCCGCTCCCCGCTGAGCAGCTCGTGCAGCACGGCACCCAGCGCGAACAGATCGGTGCGCGCATCGACCGACTCGCCGCGGAGCTGCTCGGGCGCCATGTAGCCGACGGTGCCGAGCAACATCCCGGCGTCGGTCTCCACCTCGGCGGCCCGCGACCTCGGCGCGCCGATCGAGATCACGCGCTTGGCGAGCCCGAAGTCGAGGACCTTGAGGACGCCGGCGCGGGTCAGGAACAGGTTCTCGGGCTTGAGGTCGCGGTGGACGATGCCTTGCTCGTGCGCGGCGGCGAGCGCCGCCAGCGTCGCGGTGGCGCATCCGAGCGCGGTCGACAGATCGAGCGGCCCTCGCCGCAGCCGCTGTCGCATCGTCTCGCCCTCGAGCAACTCGAGCGCGAGGAACCAGCGGCCGTCGTCGCGCCCGACGTCGTGGATCGCCACGATGTTCGGATGGCTCAGCGCGGCCAGCGCGCGCGCCTCTTGCTCGAAGCGCGCCAGCCGATCGCCGTGCGGGTCCTCGTGCAGCACCTTGAGCGCGACCTCGCGATCGAGCTCGGGATCGCGCGCCCGGTACACGCTGGACATGCCGCCGTCGCCGAGGTGCGCGACGATCGCGTAGCGGCCCATGCGCGTCCTCGGTTCGAGACGCTGCCGTGGCGCCGCCGGCCGCCGCTCCGGTGCGCGCGCGAGCGCCTCGAGCAGCGGGCGGAGCGCGCTGTCATCCTCAGCCGGCGATGACGCCATCTCGCACCGCCGCCTTGCGCAGGCGGTCCTTGATGCGCTCGTAGCGCTTGCGCAGCCCGGCGACGGCGATGGCCGTATCGCCGACGCCCATGACCTGCGCGACCTCGCTCCAGGACATGTCGCGATCGAGGCGAAGCGTCAAGAGCGACTGATCGGCCGGGGTCAGCTCGGCGCGGATCCGCTCCAGCCAGTGCAGCGTCGCGGCGCGCCGGTACACCGCCGTCGACTGGCGCACCTCGGCGATCAGCTGCTCGGCGAGGCTCGATCGCAGCGCGATCGCGCGGCGGTGCTGCGGACCGCGGCGGTTGCGCATCGCCGTCCGCCACGCGATCCGGTACGTCCAGGTCCTCACGGTGCTCTCGCCGCGGAAGCGCGGCAAGGCCGTCAACACGTGGACCGCGACGTCGGCCAGCACGTCCTGCGCGGCGTCCTCGTCGCGCAGGATCGCGATCAGGTAACCGCACAGCCCCGGCCCGAGCTCGCGCAAGATCGCCGCCGTCGCCGCGCCGTGGTCGCCGCGTGCGCAGAGCGTCGCGACGCGGTCCTCGAGCGTGTCGCTTCGAGCCTCCGATACCGACGGGCTCATCGGCGCGCATGATAGCCACGTCGTCTCGCGAGATCGGTCACATTCTGCAGCCGCATGAAACGCGCGTAAGCACGAGCACGACCTTCGCGACGACGACTACTCCACAATGTTGGTGGTCCGGACCGCCCCGCCGCCCGGCGCGGCGAGCAAGAACGGGCGCCACCGCTCGTCGCCCTCGAGGAACACCTTCTGGAAGGCCAGCGCATACTTTCCCGACGTGCCCCCCGCGTTCGTCGGCCTGAACCAGCTGAAGTGCGTCGCGCCCGGGATCGAGATCATCATCTTGGGCGTCGTGGCCGGGATCTGCCCGTAGTCTCCCTGCGACATGCTGCACGGCGCGGTCGTGTCGGATTGCCCGCAGAGCAGCAGCGTGGGGACCTGGACGCCGGTGCCCACGCCGGAATGCGCAGCCAGGCCGACGGAGGTCCGCAGCGTCGGGTCGCTGGCCGACGCGAGCGTGGTCGCGCCACCTCCCAGCGAGTATCCCGAGGTCCCGTAGCGACCGCTGAGGTCCCCGAACAGCGGACTCGCGGGGTCGGCGTTCTCGGCCTCGAGCTCCGCGATCGCCGCCAGCAGCTTGGCGCTGCGTGTGGCCGGTTGATCCGCCGCGCCGGTCGAGACGGTGATCGTCACGATCCCGTGCGACGCGTAGAAGGATCCCCAGGGCGCCATCTCGGGCCCGGTGTTCGTGTAGCCACCGCAGATCGCCACGGCCGCGAAGGGCGGCTCGGCGTCGGTCGGATAGTGCACCGTGCCGGTGGAGATGGTGAACCGGTCGGTCGCGTACGACCCGTTGCTCGACGTGAGCCCGGTGGGATCGGGTCCGTGGCACAGGCAGTCGCCGCTCGCACAGCAGAAGCCCGGGCCCGCGTCGCCACCTCCGTCCACGGCGGCGTCGTGATCGGGCGTGCCGGGCGCAGCGTCGGTCTCTCCGCCCACCCTGGCGTCCACCGTCCCGCTGACGTCTGCATCCGGGGCCGGGTCGTCGTCCCCGGCGACGCCCTCGCTGCTCGCGCAGCCGGCCACCAGCGCTGCGCAGGCGAGCGCGTACGCGCACGACCTCCGGCGCGTGGCCGTGCGTACGAATGTTTCCTTCTGCATGGCGTTCCTCCCAGCGATTGGTTCGGGAACACAGTGCAGGTCGCTTCGAAATGTGACGGTCTATCATCGAGCTCGTGATTCCCTGGAAACAGCTGGGCCGCGCGGCGCTTCCCGATGGGGAGCTCGTGCTCCTCCAGCGTGGTGACGAGTTCGTTCTCCGGATGCGCGGCGTCGAGCTGATGACCAGCCGCAGTCATCGATCCGAGGAGCTGCTCGCAACGCTCACGTGCGTCGACGCCCCACCGAAGGCGCACGTGTTGATCTGCGGGCTCGGCATGGGATTCACCGCGCGCGCTGCGCTCGATACGCTCGGGCCCGAAGCGAAGCTCACGATCGCCGAGCTCGTCCCCGAGGTCGTCGCGTGGAATCGCGGCCCTCTCGCACACCTCGCGAAGCGCCCGCTCGACGACCCGCGTGTCACGGTGCGCATCGAGGACGCCGCCGCGGTGATCCAGGGCCAGCGGGCCATGTTCGACGTGATCGTGCTCGATGTCGATAACGGTCCCGAGGCGTTCACCGCGCCGAGCAACGCAGCGCTCTACAGCGTGCGCGGCCTCGAGCGCGCCTACGTCGCGTTGCGTTCCGGTGGGCGCCTGGGAGTGTGGTCCGTGGAAGACAGTCCAAGCTTCACCGGCAAGCTTCATCGCGCCGGGTTCACCGTCGAGAAGCATCGCGTGCCATCGCGACCCAACACGCGTGTACAGCACGTCGTGTGGATCGCGAGCCGGTCCGCCAGCCGATGATGACGGGATTGTTTCTCGATCCTCAGCGCACGCACCGCACGCGGAGCGGCTGGCTGCGCAGCCAGCCGTGGACGAACGCGCCGTGGCCGAAGTCGACGTACCAGGCGCCGGGGTCGATGCTGTCGGTGTACTCGGTCGCGCTCCAGTGGGCTTGCCGGCACGAGCCGCGCAGGCCGGGCGCCCACAGGCACACCGGCTCGTCGTTGACGATCGTGGTCGCGCACTGGTCGCAGCCCTCCATGCACGCGCGCACCGTGCAGCCCGGATCGGTCGCGCGGCAGGCGCCGCCTAGCGCGGTGTTGGGACAGCCCCGGATCAGCGAGCGCAGCTCCTGCACCCGCGGCAGGCGCCAGCCGCCGCCGGCGACGGTGAGCGCCTCGCAGTAGGCCACGGCGTCGGCCCAGGTGCGCGCGCTGTCGTCGGGTGGGCTCTGCCACGTGAGTCCGGTCGACGGATCGACGCAGGTCGAGTCGTCGCAGGTCAACCCGGTCGATGCGGGCGCCGCGTCGATCGCGGGCGCCGGACCGGTCGGGGTCTCGCGCGCATCGACGAACCCCGGCGGCTCCGCTCCCGGGGCGTCGCGTGTCGCCGGCTCGTCCGAGGCGACCGCGCAACCGAAGAGCCCGAGGGTGAGCGGGAAGAAGGCGTGTCGGTGCATGGGCGCAGCCTGCGCCCCGCGCGCCCGATAAGGACCTTATGTCCGCCACGTCGAGCCGACATCGAATCGACATCGCCGCGAGCGGCGGCGGTGGATTCCGCACACGCGACGGTCGTACGCTCGGGGCGCGCGGCTCCTCCCTCCGCGCGAGGTCTCGCATGTCCGGCCCCGTGCGCGGCGGTTCTCCCTTCATCGGACGCAGGCGCGAGCTGCGCCAGATCTCCGACGCGTGGGCCGGTGGAGAGCGTCTGGTGACGCTGCTCGGGCCCGGCGGCGCCGGCAAGACGCGGCTCGCGCTCGAGGTCGCGCGCGGCGAGGATGGCGCGCGGGTCTGCCACCTCGAGGAGGTCGAGACGATCGACGATCTGCTGGCCGCGGTCGGCGACGTCCTCGAGCTGGGCGCACTGGTCGGCGCCACCTCGGTCGCGATCGAGCGGATCGGCCGGGCCCTGGCGCGGGGCGCCCCGCTGCTCGTGCTCGACGGGCTCGAGCG
>JAIOII010000339.1 GCA_019912685.1 Kofleriaceae bacterium | reverse complement strand
GGCCGGCGGCGGTGGCGACGCCGCCCGCCGACGCCGCGATCACGCCGACGACGAGCGTCGCGATGTTCGGCTGCTTGCGCTCGACGTCGAACGCGGCGAGCTCGGTGACGTTCACCATCCGGCAGACGAACGGCTCGACGAAGCGGAAGCGCCCGTCCTCGCTCACCTCCATCGACGGCGGCAGTGCGCGCGGGCCGCTGTCTGAAGCACGCTCGCGCCGCGTCTCGCCGCGGCGCGTGTCCTGGTAGCGCGTCGTCACGTGACACGCGCCACTGACGGTCGCCACCGCGACGACCATCGCTTTCGTGCGCTTCACCCTGATACGCTACCACGCATGCTGCGGTACCTCTCGTTGGCTTCGGTGCTGGTCGTGGTGGGCGCGTGCGGCGGTGACGACATCACCGTCGACGTTCCGCCCGAGTGCAACCCGCTCCAGGGCGGGGCGTGCCTGGCGCCGTGGCCACCGATGACGTACCTCGAGCAGGACGAGGTCTCGATCACCGGCTACCGGCTCGCGATCCCGCCGGGCGCGATCCCGCCGGGCGCGAGCGGGATGCCGTTCGATCCGTCGCGGTGGAACGGGCGCAGCGGGTACTCGCCGGCGACGCAGATCGTCGCCCACTTCGGCGCGCCGCTCGAGACGAGCGACCTCGCCGGGCTCGACGACATCGCCAGGAGCATCACGGACGCGAGCCCGACGATCTTGTTCGAGGTGGGGCAGGGCGAGCTCGTGCCCCACATCGCCGAGGTCGACGCGAACCTCACCGAGGGCGAGCTCGACCGCCAGGCCCTGTACGTGCGGCCGGCGACGCGCCTGCGCGGCGGCGGCTGGTACATCGTCGCGATCAAGAAGACGCTCAAGGCCGCCGACGGCAGCGACCTCCCGGTGCCCGACGGCTTCCGCGCGATCGTCGAGGGCAAGCCGACGTCGAACGCACGGCTCGAGGCGATGCGCGCGCAGTTCGACGGCGCCATCTTCCCGATGCTGGAGAGCCAGGGGATCCAGAAGGAGGAGCTCCTCCTCGCATGGGAGTTCCACACCGCGACCGACGACGAGGTGCGCGGCGACCTCCTCGCCGCCCGCGACGCGGCGGCGGCGTTCCAGGGCGAGGGCGGGGCGAACCTCCAGCTCCACGACATCGAGATCGAGGCGAGCCCGCGCGCGGGCATCGCCAAGAAGGTGCTCTTCCGCTTCGACTCGCCGAACGTGCGCGACGAGAACGGGCTCCTGCGCGACGCGAGCGGCGCGCCCGAGGTGCGCGGCACGACGACGACGCGCGGCGTGGCGCTCGTCCCCGAGTGCGCGACGACGGCGAACAAGGTGCCGATCACGATCTTCGGCCACGGCTTCTTCGGCGGCATCGAGGAGACCGGCGGCGGCTACCTGCAGGCGTTCGCGGCGCGCACGTGCCGCATCATCATCGGCACCGACTGGCGCGGCATGTCGCGCGAGGACTCGGCCGAGGTCGTGTTCGCCCTCGGCGACCTGCAGCGCGGGCAGCCGTTCGGCGAGCGCATCGTGCAGGGCATGATCGACGTCGAGGCGCTGGCGGCGCTGGCCAGGACCAAGCTCGCGACGCAGATCCTCACCGACGGCGCCGGGATGAGCGTCGCCGACGTCGACGCCGAGCTCACCTTCTACGGCATCTCGCAGGGCTCGATCCTCGGCTCGACGCTCTTCGCGATCGATCCGGAGATGACCAAGGCGGTGCTCCACGTCGGCGGCGCCAACTGGAGCGTGCTCTTCGAGCGCTCGACCAACTGGGCGGTGCTGAGCCTGCCGTTCAAGGGCGCATACCCCGACCCGCTGCTCCAGACGATGCTCCAGCAGGTGCTGCAGATGGGCCTCGACGTGATCGATCCCATCCACTGGGCGCCGCTCGCCGGCGGGCCGGGGACCGTGCAGAAGCAGTTCCTCCTGCACGCGTCGGTCGGCGACGCGCAGGTGACGAACCTCGCGACGTACCTCCAGGCCCGCACGATGGGCATCCCGCTGCTCGGTCCCTCGATCGAGACGCCGTACGGCCTGAGCATCCCGACCGGCGTGCCGAGCTCGGCGCTCATGATCGTCGACGAGAAGCCGACCCCGCTGCCGCCGGCCACCAACAAGCTCAACGACATGGGCAACGTCGCGCACGACAACGCGCGCCGGCGGGAGGCGGTGATCGATCAGATCGACGCGTTCCTCGAGGACGGCACGATCACGAACACGTGCAACGGCCCGTGCGACTGCGCGGCCGGCGCCTGCGGCGCGCTCGTCGAATGACGGGCGGCCCGGCGGAGCGGATCGCGATCCCGACGCCGCGCGGCCCGATCGCCGGCCTGCACCTCGGCGCGCGCGGGGCGACGTGGCTCTACGTCTTCGGCCACGGCGCGGGCGCCGGCATGTCGCATCGCTTCATGG
>JAIOII010000338.1 GCA_019912685.1 Kofleriaceae bacterium | reverse complement strand
CGCGCAGGTGATCGCCGGCGGCGCGCATGACGTAGCCGACGTTCTCGGCGAGCGGCGCGCGGATGCGAGCGCGGCGCAGGCGGCGTCGGTCGACGAGGACGTCGAGCTCGAACGCGAAGTCGCGGCCGAGCTGCTGGAGCGCGCGGCGGTCGTTGTCGGCGGCGATGTCGAGCGGGACGAACACGCGGTGCGGATGGCCGACGCCGCGCAGGGCCGCCGGCGTGCCGATCACGAGCGCGATCACCGGGTACTCCGGCTGGCGGAAGGCGACCAGGCGCACGTCGAGCGGCGACGCGGTGAACGGCGCCGCGCTCGAGGTCGGCACGCGCACGGCGATCCGCACGCGCCCGTCCTCCATCACGATCGCCGCCGGACGATCGCCCTGCGAGAAGCCTTCGCTCCACGCGTCGCCGTTGCCGAGGGGGCCGTCGGCGGTCGTCGTCGTGATGGGATCGGCCGAGAGCGGCAGGATCGGCGCGTCGTGGCCGTCGAGCAGCTCGAACGGGTTGGTCTCGAGCGGCGGATGCGGCGGCGGGATCGGCGTCGGCGTGTCGTGATCGACGTCGGCGTCGGCGATCGACGGCAGCGGCCGGGTCGGGAGCTCGCTGTCGGGCCGGGCGTCGGGCACGGGCAAGGCCGCGGCGGGATCGATGTGGATGCCGCTGCCCTCGTCGGTCTTCTCGGCGCGGTGATCCTCCGCCGGGTGCTGGCGGCGCTCGCGCTGGAGGTCGCGCCGCGCCTGCTCGAGGTCGGCGGTGGCGACATCGATCTCGGCGGACCGGCGATCCATCTCGCGCGTGCGCCGGTCGAGCTCGGTGGCGCGTCGCTCGAGCTCGGTGGCGCGCCGCTCGAGCTCGGACGCCCGTCGCTCGAGCTCCTGCTCGCGGGTCGCGAGCTCGGCGCGCCGGCGGTCGACGGTCTGGCGCTCGCGCTCGATGTCGCGGACGCTGTCGGCGGCACGCTGCTCACCGACGGCGCGCTCGACGAGGGTCTCGAGGTGCGCGCGCAGCCCGGCCGCGCCGAACACGACCGCGAAGTCGCGCACGTACGCCGGCACGGCGACCTGCGTCTCGCGGGCGAGCTCGGCGAGGAGCTGGCTGCGCGCCTCCAGCTCGCGGTGGCGATCGCCCTCGGGCAGGACGAGCGCGAAGACCTCGTTGCCGGGGTCGTGATAGACGACCGGCACGTTGACCGCGACGCCGGCGCCGTCGGCGCCGCGCACGACGTTCAGCCCGCGCTCGACGTTGTCGGAGAGGAGCCGCTGCCCCAGCTCGGGATCGGCGACGACGTCGATGGCGACGAAGACCCGGGCCGCCACGATCTCACCGCCCGGCAAGGTGACGAGCACCGAGCTCTGGCGGGTGGCACCCACGGTGCCGCGATACGCATTGTGGGAAGGCGCGCGTTCCCGCCCCCGGGGGATTGCCATGAGTCGGGCATAACACGGTTTCCGACAGCCTTACCGTTACCCTTACCCTTACCCTTCTACGATCCGGGGCTCGGGGGGCTCAGGGACGTAGAAGGGTAAGGGTAAGGGTGAGGCCCAGAACGCTCAGCCGACTGCGTCAGTTGACCGGCTTGCCCTGACCCTGACCCTCACCCTCTCCGTCGCCTTCGCCTTCGCCCTCGCCTTCCTCCTCCCCATCCTCATCCAGCGACTCGCCCCGCTCCTTGCCCATCATCTTGGCCGCGACCGCGACCAGCACCTCGTGCACGTGCTCGAGCGTGTCGAGCCGGCCGCACAGCGAGTAGTAGTCGTCCTCGGTCACATCGCTCATCCGGGCCAGGGTCTGCTCGACGAACGGGCGCATCCGCGGCGGCGCGTCCATCGTCGTGTCGAGATCGTCGAGGTCGGCGCGCACGATGGCGGCGGCCGCGAACCCGGCCGGCGAGAAGTTGAGGCCGGTCGGCAGGACGATGCGCCAGTCGGTGACCTCGTCCGCGCTCGTGTCCCAGCGCCCGCCCAGCGTCCGGCGCACGACCTCGCCGAAGTAAGCCCCGCTCGCCACCGCGACCAGCTCGACCATGGCCGGCTGGTCGTCGGGGACGTTGCGCAGGTAGTGGTCGAGGAGCGGCAGCGTGTCGCTGTCGTAGGTCAGCTCGAGGCCGATCGCGCGCTTGACGTACTCGACCGCGGCACGCGCCAGCTCGGCGATGCGCGGTGGAGCTGCGGCAATCGACGATGTGTCCATTGCCCCCGAGCTTAGCGCGTCTGCCGGGACTCGTCCTCGATCGCACGAGGCTACGGATTCACAACGCTAAACGCGACGTCGCCGTAGCGCGACTCGAGCTTGACAGTGCCGAGCTGGCTCGGGCGACCGGCCTGTCCGAACTGTCCCTCGATCCAGCGCTGGCTCCCGCTGCGCGTCACCGCGCCGGCGAGGACCACGTCACCGCCGGCGCGCGCGCGCACCTGGAGCCGCACCGTCGCGCGCACCGACACGTCGACGTCGCCGCGCAGGCTCGACACGACGATCGAGCCGCGCCGGCGCCAGTCGGCGGTGTCGGCCTCGACGTGGATGTCGCCGTCGATCGCGAGCAGCCGGACGTCGCGCGAGGCGACGCGGCGCGCGGCGATCGTGCCCGAGTGGATCTGCGCGCTCAGGAAGCGGCCGCGGATCGTGTCGAGCTCGAGGTCGGCGTCGACGGCGTGCGCGTCGAGATCGCCGAAGACGGTCTGGAACTGCTGGTCGCCGTCGACCGAGCGGGCCTGGACGCGGCCGGCGACGTTCTCGACGTGGATCGTGCCCGCGCCGGCGTCGAGCTCGGCGCCGCCGTCGACGTTCTTCACCTCGAGGCGGCCGCTGCCGACCCGCCCGTCGACCCGCGCCGAGCGCGGCACGCGGATCGTGAGGTCGATGCGCAGCATGCCGAGCGACGCGGGCGGCCGCTCGCGGCCGTCGCCGAGGGCGGTGGTGAGGCGCACGGTGCCGTCGGGATCGGGGACGAGCGTGACGCGCAGGCGCTCGAGCGTGTCGACGTCGGGCGCGTGCTTGACGGAGATGATCGTCACCTGCTCGCCGTCGTGGCCCTCGACGCGGACGTCGCCGAGCGCGTTGTCGACGACGACGGCGCGGATCGGGCGGCGCGCCGGTCCGACGGTGAGCTCGGCGCGCTCGACGACCTCGCCCTCGTCGTCGTGCCCCGGAGCCTGCGCCGCGGCCGGGGCGGCGCCGAGGACGAGCGCGACCACGGCCGACACCGCTCGCATCGATCGTCGCCGACGATCGGGCCGACGATCGGTCCTCGTCATGGGATGACCGCCACCTTGCCGGTCGGCTCGCCGAGCGCCGCGCGCTCGAGGAACGTGAGCAGCGAGTGCCACGCGCGCTCGCGCGCCTTGCCGGGCTCGGCGCGGACGACGGCGGCCTCGAGCGCGGCGATGTCGCGGTC
>JAIOII010000337.1 GCA_019912685.1 Kofleriaceae bacterium | reverse complement strand
GTGGAGGTCTGGGACACGCGAACGCGCCGGCGCACGCTCGCCGTCCGCGCCCACGACGGACGCGCCGCGGCCCTCGCGTTCTCGCCCGACGGCTGCACGCTCGCCACCGCCGGCTGGGACGCGGCGGCGCGTCTGCTCGCGCTCTGCCCGTGACCGGTCAGCCGGGCGCGTTGCAGTAGATCCTGTCGGGCGCGACGGCTCCGTCGGCGCCGACGGATCATGGCGCGCATTCCTTGGCGGTGACTGTACCCGAGAGCTCGATCGCGTACGTCGCGCCCTCGGCGCCATACTCCATGGCCCCGGCGAGCGCGAGCTCGACCGCGCCCTCGACCGGGCGCGCCTCAGCCTTCGCGGTGCCGGCCAGCGGGACGACCTCGCTGGCGCCGGCGATCCAGTGGCCGCCGAGCTCGATCCTCGGCTCGTCGCCGCCGAGCTTCAGGACGACGCGCAGATCCGCGGGCACCTCGTCGGAGCAGCCGTGTGCGGCCTCGGTCAGCCGGATCTCCCAGCCGTCCTCGCCGCGGCGGAGCGCGGTCGCGCCGTTCACGGAGAAGCGCTTGCCGGCGATCGACACCTGGGCCGTCGAGCCGGTCGCCTCGATCGGCGTCGCGGTCTTCTTGAAGTCGGCGATGTCGCGCAGCTTCGGGACCGGTAGCGGCTCGCACTCCGGCAACGAGAAGCTCCCGCCGACGGTGAATCCGCCGGGGTCGTGGCCCGCATCGGCGGGCAGGGTGCCGCTCACGCGCCCGCCGGCGACCTCGTAGCGCGGCATCGCGACGAGCAGGCTCGGCGCCGAGCCGCCATCACCGAACGCCACGCCGCCGTAGGCCCACGTCAACGCCCCGTCGGGGCGGAGCGCCTCGTGCGTCCGGATCCGGAACACCTCCTGCGGGCCCGCGTTCTCGAGCGCCGTGTACATCGAGGCGCAGGTGAGCGGGCGCGTGCTGAACGTGAGGCGGTGCGCCCGGCCCGACGACGGATCGGGCTGGGCCACGCCGTAGAGCGGCCCCAGGTCCTTGCCGGCGACCGACGCGGTGAGCTCCTTCTGCGCGTCCGCCGCGGCGCTGCTTGCGGCGGCGCTCCCGGCGGCGGCGCTCCCCGCGGCCGCCTCGACGTCCTTCTTCTTGCAGCCGGTGGCGGCGAGCGCGACGAGCGCGCACGCGATGATGTCTCTGAGCATCCGGTCACGGTACGCCGATCGCGCCCGCCTCCGATCTCACCTGCATCTCACCCGGTCAGCCGGCGGGGACGCCCTGGCGGAACGTACGGGTGACCGTCGTCGCGTTGCCGGCGGCGTCGGTGGCGCGGACCTGGAAGCGGAGCTGGACGATGTTGGAGCCGCCGCCGACGTCGAACGTGCGTGGGGAGGCGCAGGTCGTGTAGGCGGGGGCCAGGTTGCCCACGCGGTAGATGCGGCACTCGCGGGTGAGGGCGGTCGCGTCGGTGGCGATGAACGAGAAGGTCACGAGCTCGCCGACGACGAGCTCGTCCTCGGCGGGGCCGCCGGTGATGGTGACGGTGGGCGAGATGGTGTCGACGGTGAACGCGCGCGACGTGACCGGCGACTGGTTGCCCGCGGCGTCGCGGGCGCGGACGTGGACGGTGTGCGTGCCCTGCGCCAGGCCGATCGTCGTGTACGGCGACGTGCATGCCGCGAAGCCGCCGGTGTCGATCGCGCACTCGGTCACGGTGGGCGCGCCGGTGACGGAGAACGTGAAGGTCGGCGTGGTGTCGTCGACCGCGCCCGTGGGCCCCGCGGTGATGGTGACGCCCGGCGCCGTGGTGTCGACCGTCCACGCGTGCAGCGCCGGCGACGGATCGGCGCCGCCGGCACCGACCGCGCGCACGGCGAAGCGCCGCGAACCGTCGGGCAGGCTCGCGAGCACGTGCGGCGACGTGCACGGCGAGAAGCCGCCGCCGTCGAGCTCGCACTGGAAGCTAGCGCCGGGCGGCTCCGCGCGGAACTCGAACGTCGCGGTGGCGCTGGCGACGAGGGCGGGGGGCGCGCTCACGAGGATCGTGTCGGGGGCCGCCTCC
>JAIOII010000336.1 GCA_019912685.1 Kofleriaceae bacterium | reverse complement strand
GGCGAGGGTGAGCGCGAGGACGCGGCGCAGGCTCATGGCAGGTCTCCTGCGGGCGGCGGCGTCGGGGTGGGCGCGGGCTGCGTCTGCTTCTTCGCCCGCTCTTCCTCGGCGCGCTGCTCCTCCTGGGCCTCGTTGATGAGGTCGGCGAACTCGTCCTTGAGCTGCTTGATCTCGCGCGACTTGTCGAGGTTGATGCGCTGGAGGTCGTCGTCCGACTCCTCCTTCTGCGACCAGTTCACGTCGACGATGCCGACGTCGGAGCGGACGAGCACCTCGTAGAACTTGGACTTCACGTCGCGGAAGGCGTTGCCGAGGACGGTGCCGCCGAGCGCGCGCGACTCCGCCTCGTAGAGCAGGAACTCGCGCCGGTACGACGCCAGCTCCGCCTTCTCGTGCGCGACCGAGTCGCGGACCTCGGTGAGCGCGACCTCGACGATCTCGTCGATCGTCGCGTTGGTCGCGTCGAGGCCGTTGATGACCGCGTCCGCGCGCCGCATGAGGTCGTTGATGCGGTTGTCGCCGGCGAGCGGGCCGACGGCGCGGTGCTCGGCGGCGAGCGCGCCGCGCAGGTCGCTGCGCAGCTTGCGGGCCAGCATGGTGACGTCGTCGCCGGTGCCGGCCTGGTCGCGGCCGAGCGTGATCTCGCGGCGCACGCTCTCGAGCTCGGCGTGCATCTGGTCGATCTCGAGGTTCAGCTCGGTGATCACCTTGGCCGCCTCGACCTTCTGGTTCTGCCAGGCGGTCTTCTGCGCCGGATCGGTCGGCTCGGCCGACTCCTTCAGGAACTTGTCGATCGCGACCACCGTCGCCTGCGTCGTGTCGATCGCGAGCTGCACCTCGGCGGTCGAGCGCTCGAGCTCGTCGTACTCGGCGCGCGCCTTCTCGACGCGCTTGCCGTACGCCACGTCGGCGTCGGGCAGGTCGGCGAGCTTCTGGGCGAGCGCCTTCCGCGCGGCGACGGCGCCGTCGGTCGACGCCAGCTGCGCGCCCGAGCTCTTCCGCCGGGCCTGGTTCAGCTCCTCGTCGGCGAGCCGCATGCGGATCGCGAGCACGTCCTCGAGGATCTCCTGCGAGCGGCTGCGCTTGGTCGCGAGGCTCGGGAACACGTTGACGCGGTTGGGCGCGGCGAGCGCGGCGTCGAGGCGCTCGATCGTGCGCTCGGCCTCCAGGATCTCCTCCTGGATCGTGCCGAGGTCGGTCTCGATCGTCATGACGCGGTTGACGTTGGGCTCGTCGCGGATCCACGCCGCCGCGATCTCCGGCATCGTCGCGTTGGTCTGGAACGTCTGCGACGCGCGGCCGGTGATCTGCGCGAGGAACACCTGCGGGTCCTCGTTGGCCTCGATGATCTTGCCGAGCTCGTCGTGCGGCGGCTGGTAGGTCGCGTGCGTCGAGTCGAAGATGTCGGTCGCCTTCAGGTACTCCTCGGCGCCGCTCGCGGCCCCGGTGTCGAGCCCCTGCACGAGCTTCTCGTGGATGCTCTGCGCCTTGCGGATGCGCAGGTTGCCCTCGAGGATCTTCACCGTCGGCAGCTTCTGCGAGGTCGGGTCGGCGAGCGCGAGCAGCTCGAGCGCGCGCAGCGCCTTGTCGAACTGCTTGGCCTTCACGTAGACCCACGCGACCTCGTAGAGCGCGTCGGGGAACAGGTCGCTCTTGCGGTCGATGAGCAGGTACGTGTCGATCGCCTTGGTCGGCTGATCGCGCTCGTAGTAGAGGCGGCCGAGCGCGAGCTGCGCCAGCTCCTGCACGCGGCGATCGTCGTCCGTCTTCGTCTCGCGCTCGAGCAGGCCGGTGAACGCCTGCGTCGCCTTGCCGAGATCCTTCTTCGCGACGTGCGTGGTGCCCAGGTAGAACTGCGCCTGGAAGCCGTACTCGGAGCTCGCCGGGACCTGCTGGAACCAGGTGAGCGCCTCGTCGAAGTTGCCCTGCGCGAAGGCGTACTTGCCGCGCACGTACGGCACCGACGGGCGACGCTTGTCGCCGGGCACGCGGTCGAGCTCGGCGAGCCACTCCTGGACGCCCTCGTCCTCGCCCATGAGGAGCGAGAGCTCGATCAGGCGCTCGAGCGACTGCTGGTAGTACTTGCTCGACGGGCCGACTTCCTTCACCAGGCGCGCGAAGCTGGCGCGCGCGCCGACGCGGTCGGTCTTCTGGAAGAGCGACTCGCCGAGGTAGTAGAGCGCGGTGTCGAAGTCGCGGCCCTTCTGGTCCTGCGCGACGTAGTCGTAGAGGAGGAGCGCGGCGTTGTCGAAGTTGCCGACGCCGAACGCGACCTGCGCGTCGATGAGGCGGCGCGCCATGACGTCCGCCTTCTTCGGCTGCTTCGACGGCTTCTTGATGCCGGAGCCCAGCTCGCGCGCCTCGGCCTCGTACGTCACCAGCTTCTTGCCGGCGTCGTCGAGGAAGTCGGCCATGGCGGACCTCGGCGCCGGGGTCGCCATCGCGGCCATCGCGGCCGCCAGCAGGAGGGGACGAAGCCTCACGTCAGTTGTCCTTGGCGCCCGTGCCCGCGGTGACCTTGAAGTCGATCGCCGGGCGCTTCTCGAGCGGCGTCGTCGGGCCGCCCTTCTCGAAGCCGACCGCCTCGATGCGCGTCGACTTGCCCTCGGCGGCGGTGAACGTGTGGCTCGAGCGGACGGTGAACGTGTACTTGGTCAGGTACTTGAAGACGCCGTAGCCGTGGCCCTTGTAGATCGCGAGCACGCTGATCGTGTGGCTGCCCGGCGAGATCGGGCCGGTGAGCACGTCGAACGACTTGGTCTTGTAGAGGTTCTGGTTGGTCTCCGCCGAGCGCGCGAAGATCTGCGTGCCGTCGAGGGCGTAGACCAGGCGGTGCAGGCGGAACGAGCTGCCCATGCGGTTCACGTGCACGAGCGTGGCCTGCGCGCCGACGCCGCCGCCGAGGACGGCTTCCTTGAGCTGCGTCGTGCGCGCCTTGGCGCGCCACGCCCGCTCCTTGAGCGCCTGCACCCGCTGCTCGAGGCGGCGGAGGCGCAGGTTGACGGGCATGGTCTCGGG
>JAIOII010000335.1 GCA_019912685.1 Kofleriaceae bacterium | reverse complement strand
GAGCTCGGCGAGCTCGCCGGTGGTGTCGTGGCAGGCGCCGCAGTTGCCGTGCAGGTAGCCGAGGGCGGCGCGCTCGGTCGAGGTGCGCGCGGCGATGCGCGGCGGCGTCGCGAGGAGCGCGGCCGGCATGCCGAGGAGACGGCCGCTCGCCGCGAGGGATGCGAGATCGACGGCGCCGGGCGGCGGCGTCTCGGCGTGCGGCGCGCCCGGATCGCGATCGGGCGAGAGCTGGAGCGCCGAGAAGCCGAGCACCGGCGTCGTGCTCGTGTCGTGGCAGAGGAGGCAGTCGCCGGCGGCGGGCACGTCGTGGCGGCGGCCGCCACCGAGGTCGACGCTCGCGCCGCGCGGCGCGAGGACGGCGTCGGTGCCGTCCGCGCTCCACAGGTACGCGGCGTAGCGCCACGTGCCGTCGGGGAGCCGCTCGGCGAGCCGCGTCTCGACGGCCCGGTCGAAGGCGAACTCCTTCCACAGCTTCGTGCCCGCCGGAAACACCCACGCGTCGGGATCCGATGCGTCGATCGACGTGCCGGGTGGCAGCCAGATCCACCGGCGCTTGGTGGCGCCGTCGGTCCACAGCGGGTACTGCGGCGAGAACGGCAGCACGCCGTCCGCGTCGAGCCCGGTGTCGCGCAGGTGCTCCGGCGGGGCCGCCGCGGGAGCCGTAACGGAAGCCGGGCTCGCGCCGTCTGTACACGCGACGGCGAAGATCGCGATCGCGAGGGCGGTGAGGCGCGGCTTCATGCGCCTCAAGATGCCTACGTTCGCGGAACGGCGTTGCTAAGTACTCGCTGTGATGTCGCTAAATGTTCCCTAAGCGGAACAGTCAATCCCGTTCGGCGAGCGCGAGCGTGCGCGTGACCTCGAGCGCGAAGCGGCCGCGGCCGGCGGGGACCATGCGGATCTCCGGGCACTTCTCCTCGAGGCGCCGGCGCAGGAGGATGAGCCGGCTCTCGAGGTTGTCGCGGATCTCCGGCAGCCCCAGCCACGGGTCGAGGCGCAGCTCGCGGTTGGTGAACGCGGTGCGGCCTTCGCCGACGAACGCCCGCAGGAGCTTCCACAGGATCTTCCCGGGGATGTTGCGCACGAGGTACTCGTCGCCGATGAACACGCAGTCGTCGCGCTTGTAGAACGTGAGCTTGAGCGGCGCCGGCGCCACCGCCGGCAGCTCGCCGGTCGCGTCCTCGAGCGCCTCCTCCTCGAGCTCCTCGTCGACGAGACGATCGATCGCCATCGCGACCTGGGTCGCGATGATCTGGAGGAACGCCTCGTGCCACTCGTCGAAGGCGAGCGGGTTCCGGCTCTCGAGCGCGATCACGCCGAGCAGGCGGCCCTGCGCGACGAGCGGCAGCGCGAGCTGCGCGGCGGCGTCGTGCAGCCCGGGCAGCGGGATCTCGGGGTGCAGCGCGCCGCCGCCGCCGGTCGCGACGACCCGGTCTCGCACCGCGCGACCGTAGGAGGTGTCGCGCGCGCCGCCGACGCGCAGGAGCCGCTGCTCGGCGGCGACGATGCCGATGAGGCCCTCGCCGAACACGACCTCGGCGCCGACGCCGGACTCGCCGTAGCCGCGGCTCGCGATCGTCACGAGGCGGCGCTCGCCCTCGGGGACCAGCACCATCGAGTGGCCGAAGCCGAACACCTCCTGGAACGCGTCGAGCGTGGCGGTGAGGAGCTCGTCGAGGCTCGTCGCCCGCGAGATGCGCGCCGACAGGCACTGGAGCGCGCGGATCTCGGTGAGCGGACCGTCCTCGGGCTCGATCGTCGCGACCTCGGGCGGCCCCGACGCCATGAAGTCCTCGACCTCCTCGAACTGGATGACCTCGCAGACGTCGGCGGAGAGGAGCTTGAACACGCCGGTCAGCCCGAACTGCGACGCGATGGTCTCGATGCGCAGGGCCATCGACTCGAAGAGCGGACCGCTGGTCTCGGCGCGGAGGAAGCGCACGCGCAGGCGAAAGCACTCGAAGGTGAGCGGATCCCACAGCTCGATCTGCGCGTGCGGGTTCTCCTCGAGGTTCTTCCGGGTCTTGTTGAAGAACTGGCAGGAGAGCGCGACGTGACGATCGTCGACGAAGTAGACCTGGCTGATGTACGTGACGTTGGGCGTCCCGTCGCGCGCGCAGGTGGCGATGCCCGACGGGATGACCCCCTGGAAGCAGCGCGCATAACGCGAGAGGCGCGGGATCACGGCGCCCCCATCGCCCGGCCCGCGCCGGGTCCGGGCGTCTGGTCGAAGACCGCCTCGAGGCGGACCTCGACCGCGGTCGCCGGCCACGTGACGATGCGGCGCACGACCGGCAGCGGATAGCCGATCCCGCCGAGGTCCTCGGTGAAGCCGCCGGTGCAGGCCTCGATGAGCGGCCGCTCGGCCTCGGTCGCCGGGCGCACGTGGGTGACGACGCCCTTCATCTGGACGCTCCGGTGCGACGGCACGTGCGTCGAGCCGAGCGCGAACGGTGCGCCCTCCTCGAGGACCGCGAGGAGCGCGGCGGCGGGGCCGTCGGCGAGGAACGCGGTGAAGCTCCGGCGGTCGGCGCCGGGAACGACGCCGACCGCGCGCGAGATCCAGGGACGGAGCTCGCGATCACGCCCGGCGGCGAGGAGCGAGAGGTGCCGATCGAGGTAGGCGATCAACTCGTCGGTCAGCTCCCGCATGGCCTGCCATCTTAGTCGACCTCGGCCTCGCGTTGCATGTGGCGGACCTCGGCCTCGATCAGCAGGTGGAGGAGGCCGGTCAGGCGCTTGACCGCGCCCGGCTCGCGGGCGCGGACGAGGGCGACCTGGTCGCGCAGCTCCCTGCGCAGGGCATGCATCGCGGCGCGCTCGCCCCCGTCGCCGGGTAGCGCGGCGTGTGCGTCGAGCACGTCGAGCGTCTGCTCGATCGCGGCGCAGGTCGCCGCGGCGGACGGTGGGTGCGCCCACGCGGTGTTGGCCACGTCCTCGGCGGTGGCGACGAGCATGAGCTGGAGGGTGCGGAGGACGGGACGGGACGGCTCGGGCATGAGGCTCCTTCTCGGCTCCAGCCTGGCACCGTCCGGGCGCCCGCGATCCTAGAGGGTCGCTGAGCGTTCGCTAAGAAGTTGCTATCGGCTATCTTCGCGCAGCTCATGCGCGCCAACCCGCACTTCCAGAAGCTTCCCGCCGGATACCTCTTTCCCGAGATCGGCCGCCGCGTGCGCGCGTACGCCGCGGCGCACCCCGAGGCCAAGGTCATCCGCCTCGGCATCGGCGACGTGACCGAGCCGCTCGCGCCGGCGATCATCGGCGCGATGCACGCCGCGGTCGACGAGATGGCGGCGCGCGAGACGTTCAAGGGCTACGGCCCCGAGCAGGGCTACGACTTCCTCGTCGAGGCGATCCGCGAGCACGACTACACGCGGCGCGGCATCGAGGTCGCGGCCGACGAGATCTTCGTCAGCGACGGCAGCAAGTGCGACAGCGGCAACCTGCAGGAGCTGTTCGCGGCCGACGCCGTGATCGCCGTGACCGATCCGGTGTACCCGGTGTACGTCGACTCGAACGTGATGGCCGGCCGCACCGGCGCGCCCGGCGCCGACGGTCGCTTCCCCGGCCTCGTCTACCTGCCGGCGACCGCCGCGAACGGCTTCTGCCCGCCGCCGCCGGAGACGACGGACGCCCGGGGCGTCGACGTCGTCTACCTGTGCAGCCCGAACAACCCGACCGGCGCCGTGATGACGCGCGAGCAGCTGACGGCGTGGGTCGCGTGGGCGAAGCAGCACGACGCGCTCATCGTGTTCGACGCCGCGTACGAGGCGTACATCCAGGACGACGCCCTGCCCCGCTCGATCTTCGAGATCCCGGGCGCGCGCGAGGTCGCGGTCGAGATGCGCAGCTTCTCCAAGCGCGCCGGCTTCACCGGCGTGCGCTGCGGCTTCCTCGTCGTGCCCAAGGACCTCCGCGCGACCGGCGCGGGCGGCGAGCGCGTGTCGCTGAACGCGATGTGGAGCCGCCGCCACACGACGAAGTTCAACGGCGCGTCGTACGTCGTGCAGCGCGGCGCCGCCGCCGTGTACACGCCCGACGGCCTCGCGCAGACCGGGGCGCAGATCGCGTTCTACATGGAGAACGCGCGCATCCTGCGCGAGGGCCTCGCCCGCGCCGGCTTCACGGTGTACGGCGGCCAGCACGCGCCGTACATCTGGCTCGAGACCCCGAAGGGCACGACGTCCTGGCAGTTCTTCGACGGGCTCCTCGACAAGGCCCACCTCGTCGGCACGCCGGGCTCGGGCTTCGGCCCCCAGGGCGAGGGCTACTTCCGCCTGTCGGCGTTCAACTCGCGCGCGAACGTCGACGAGGCGGTCGCCCGCATCGCCAAGGTCTTCGCGTAGCTCTCAGCGAGACGCCTCGTAGAGGTCGAAGGTCCCGGCGCGATCCGAGGCGAAGACGAGGTGCCGCCCGTCGGCGGAGACCCAGGGATCGGTCTCGTCGGCGGTCGTCGTCGAGAGATCGTCGATGCGCGCCGGGGTCTCGAACGGCTGGTCGATCGACGGGCGCGTCATGACGTAGAGGTCGCGCGTCCCCGTCTGGTTCGAGGAGAAGTACACGGTGAGGCAGTCCTCGGTGACGAAGGGTGAGCTCTCGAGGAACGTGTCCGAGGACGCGACCTCGATGCGGATCAGGTTGCCGCCGCCGAGCTCGTAGAGGTCGGCCTGGTCGCCGATCCGATCGGACGCGAAGACGAACCGCGAATCGTCGAGGCACGGCGACGCCGTGCGGTCGTTCGCCGTCGAGTTGAGCTGGGGATCCTCGACGACCGCGGGCAAGGACCATTCCGCGCCGCTCGCGTCGCGCCGCGCGTACCAGATGTCGTTGCCCCCGGCGCCGCCGGGGCGATCCGTCGCGAACAGGAGCAGGCGGCCGCCTTCGCCCAGGCGCGGCGTCGTCTCGTGCGCGGCGTCTCTCACCTCGACGACCGGCGACGGCGATGGCCACGGCTCGGTGGTCGCGGCGCGGCGGCTGGCGACGAGGTCGAAGCGCGTCGCGCTCGCCGCGTCCAGGAAGCTCGCGTAGAGCTCGAGCCCGTCGCCGGAGACGTGCGGATCTTCCTCGTGGTGCGGCGTCGCGAACGCGGCGATCGGGACCGGCGTGTTCCACGGCCCGAGCCCGCCGTCGGTGGTCGGCGGGTCGGGCGCGTCGACCGCGGCGTCGGTGCGGTCCGCCGGATCGAGGCCGAAGATCTGGTTGCACCCGCCGGCGAGGGCGAGCGCAGCGACGACGACGGCCCGGCTCCGCACCACCCGAGCATCGTAGCGCACGTGCTAGCCTGCGGCCGCCATGGCCGACTTCGAGTTCTCCGAGCTGCTGCCTCTCGCCGACGACGCCACGCCGTACCGCAAGCTGACCGGTGACCACGTCGGCACGTTCACCGCGGCGGGGCGAACGTTCGTCGAGGTCGCGCCCGAGGCGCTGACCTTGCTCACGCGCGAGGCGATGCGCGACATCGCGCACCTCCTGCGGCCGGGGCACCTGGCGCAGCTGCGCAAGATCGTCGAGGACAAGGAGGCGTCGGCGAACGATCACTTCGTCGCGCTCGACCTCCTGCGCAACGCCAACATCGCGGCCGGCGGCGTCCTGCCGATGTGCCAGGACACCGGCACCGCGATCGTGATGGGCAAGAAGGGCCAGTTCGTCGTGACCGGCGGCGGCGACGAGGAGGCGATCGCGCGCGGCGTGTTCGACACCTACCAGACGTCGAACCTGCGCTACTCGCAGCTCGCGCCGCTCGACATGTTCACGGAGAAGAACACCGGCAACAACCTGCCGGCGCAGATCGAGCTCTACGCCGACGAGGGCGACGAGTACCACTTCCTGTTCATGGCCAAGGGCGGCGGCTCGGCCAACAAGAGCTACCTCTACCAGGAGACCAAGGCGCTCCTGAACCCGGCCTCGCTCGCGAAGTGGCTCGACGCCAAGCTGCGCACCCTCGGCACGGCGGCGTGTCCGCCCTACCACCTCGCCGTCGTCATCGGCGGCACCTCGGCGGAGCACGCGCTCAAGGTCGCCAAGCTCGCGTCGGCGCGGTACCTCGACACCCTGCCGACCTCCGGCTCGAAGCTCGGCCACGGCTACCGCGACCTCGAGTGGGAGGCCAACGTGCTGCGGATCGCGCAGTCGACCGGCATCGGCGCGCAGTTCGGCGGCAAGTACTTCGTCCACGACGTGCGCGTCATCCGCCTGCCGCGCCACGGCGCGTCGTGCCCGGTCGCGATCGCCGTGTCGTGCTCGGCCGACCGCCAGGCGCTGGGCAAGATCACGCGCGACGGCGTCTTCCTCGAGGCGCTCGAGCGCGAGCCCGCGCACTACCTGCCGGAGACGACGGACGCCGACCTCGGCGGCGACGTCGTGAAGGTCGATCTGTCGCGGCCGATGAACGAGATCCGCGCCGAGCTCTCGCGCTACCCGATCAAGACGCGGCTCTCGCTGTCGGGCCCGATGGTCGTCGCGCGCGACATCGCGCACGCCAAGCTCAAGGAGCGCCTCGACGCCGGTCAGGGCATGCCGCCGTACCTCCGCGACATGGCGGTGTACTACGCCGGCCCGGCGAAGACGCCGGCCGGCTTCGCGTCGGGCTCGTTCGGCCCGACGACGGCGGGGCGCATGGACGCGTACGTCGATCAGTTCCAGGCCGCGGGCGGCAGCCTGGTGATGCTCGCCAAGGGCAACCGCGGCAAGCAGGTGACCGCGGCGTGCAAGGCGCACGGCGGCTTCTACCTCGGCTCGATCGGCGGCCCGGCGGCGCGGCTCGCCCAGGACTGCATCAAGAAGGTCGAGGTGCTCGAGTACCCCGAGCTCGGCATGGAGGCGGTCTGGCGCATCGAGGTCGTCGACTTCCCGGCCTTCATCGTCGTCGACGACAAGGGCAACGACTTCTTCGCCGACATCGAGGGCCCGTCCGCCGGCGCCAAGCTCCCGGTGGCGGGCTGAGCGCGGCCGTGTCGATCACGCGCGACGAGGCCTGGGCGCTGTTCACCGAGTGGACGAAGGGCGATTCGCTGCGACGGCACGGGCGCGCCGTCGAGCTCGTGATGCGCGCCGCGGCGCCGCGCTACGGCGGCGCCGACGCCGACGTCGAGCAGTGGGGCATCGCCGGGATGCTGCACGACGCCGACTACGAGGCGTGGCCCGACGAGCACCCGCACCGCGTCGTCGGGTGGCTGCGCGCGCGCGGCGAGGAGGCGCTCGCGCACGCGATCAGCGCCCACTACACGAAGTGGAACGTCCCGTACGAGAGCGCGCTCGATCGCGCGCTCCTCGCGTGTGACGAGCCGACGGGGTTCGTGATGGCGTGCTGCCTCGTGCGCCCCGACGGCATCGCGTCGCTCGAGGTCGCGAGCGTGAAGAAGCGGCTCAAGGACAAGCGCTTCGCGGCGACGGTCGATCGCGGCGAGGTCACCGCCGGCGCCGAGCTCCTCGGCGTCGCGCTCGACGAGCACCTCGCGTTCCTCGTCGACGCGCTCCGCCCGCACGCCGCCGAGCTCGGCCTCGCCGGGCGCGGCGCCGCGACCTGAGAGTCTCCCGCAGCGTACCCGAGCCCTACCCGCGCGCTGCTCCGACGATCCGGACGCGGCGACTACGATGACGGGAGCTCATGAAGTCGTCCGCTCGGATCATCGTGCTTCTGACCGCTGCCCTCGTCTCGGCCACCGCGTCGA
>JAIOII010000334.1 GCA_019912685.1 Kofleriaceae bacterium | reverse complement strand
GGGCAAGGTCGGTCCGCTCGCGCCGCTCGCCGACGCGATCGTCGTGCGCCTCCAGTCCGCCGGCGACGACGCCGAGCTCGCGACCGCGATCCTCGGCGCGATCGGCGCGGCCAAGCTCGACGCCCTCCCCGCATGCCAGGCGCTGCGCACCGATCCGAGCCCACCCTTGCGCGCCGCCGCGCGCACCTGCGTGACCCAGCTCCTCGGCGAGGACCCCGGCCCCGCCGCCCCGTCGGCGACGCCGCCGTCGCCGCCGGTCGATCCGCTCGCTGCCCTCAGCGGGCCGAAGCTGTGGAAGCTCACGACCACGCAGGGCGACGTCACGATCGCGCTCGCCGGCGAGCTCGCGCCGTGGCACGTCGCCGCCGTGCAGGAGCTCACGTTCAAGGGCTTCTACGACGGCGTGCTGTTCCACCGCGTCGTCCCCGACTTCGTCGTGCAGGGCGGCGACCCGACCGGCTCGGGCTGGGGCGGCCCCGGCTTCACGCTGCCCTCGGAGACCGGCTCGCGCATCGACGCGCCGACGCGCCCGTCCAGAGACGAGCGCGCCGGCCTCAGCGAAACCGGGGCGCCCGAGTACGCGCCCGGCGCCGTCGGCATCGCCGACGCCGGCAAGGACACCGGCGGCTCGCAGTGGTTCGTCATGCACGGGCGCGCGCCGCACCTCGACGGCCGCTACACGTGGATCGGCACGGTGACCGAAGGCGCCGACGTCATCGACCGGCTCCAGATCGGCGACCGCATCGTGCGCGCGCGGGTCCAGTAGCGTCGTGGCAGCCTCCGCCGCGTTCGAGGCGTGGCACGCCGGCGGCGCGACCTTCCGCCATCGCGGCCACGACATCTTCTACCGCGCCGACGGCAGCGGTCCGCCCCTGCTCGCGATCCACGGCTTCCCGAGCGCGTCCTGGGACTGGTGGCCGATGTGGCCGGCGCTCACCGCGCGCTTCCGGGTCGTCGCGTGCGACATGATCGGCTTCGGCTGGTCGGCCAAGCCGCACCCGTATCCGTACTCGATCCTCGACCAGGCCGACCTCCACGAGGCGCTCGCCCGCGAGCTCGGCCTCGACGAGGCGCACGTGCTCGCCCACGACTACGGCGACACCGTCGCCCAGGAGCTGCTCGCCCGCCACGCCGAGGGCGGCCGGCTCCGCCTGCGCTCCGTCTGCTTCCTGAACGGCGGGCTCTTCCCCGAGGTCCACCGCCCGCGCTTCATCCAGAAGCTCCTCGCCGGCCCGATCGGGCCGATCGTCGCGCGGCTCTCGACGAAGCGCGCGTTCGCGTCGGGCATGACCGCGATCTTCGGGCCGAGGACGCCGCCGTCACCCGAGCTCCTCGACGAGCTGTGGACGCTCCTCGAGCACGAGCGCGGGCGCCGCGTCCTGCCGGCGCTCATCGGCTACATGGCCGAGCGCCGCCGCCACCGCGAGCGCTGGGTCGGCGCGCTGGTGAACGCCCGCGTCCCGCTGCGCGTCATCGACGGCCCCGTCGATCCGGTCTCGGGCGCGCACATGGTCGCGCGCTACCGCGAGCTCGTCCGCGATCCGGACACGGTCGAGCTGCCGGGGATTGGCCACTACCCGCAGGTCGAGGATCCCGACGGCGTCCTGCGCGCGTTTGTCGCGTTCCACGAGACGCGCGTGCGTTGACCCGCATCTCACTCCGGACAACACTCCCGTCGGGGGAACCACCATGGACGAGCGCAACCAGAAGCGCGATCTCGTGCTCGCGCCGAGCGAGTACGCCTACATGCAGGACGTCACCAAGGGCATCATCAAGACCTACACGGGTCCGACGGTGATCAACCCGACCGCGCAGGAGCGGCCGGTCGTCTTCAACGCGGACAACAAGCGCTTCGAGCCGTGCTCGCTCGAGCAGGCGGTGCAGCAGATCGCCATCGCGCCCGAGGGCTACTACGTCACGCTCAAGAACCCGTCGGCGAAGAACGATCACCCGCCGTCGGGCGGCGTGTACCCGTCGCCCGACCTCGAGGTCGGCCGCAAGATCAACATCACCGGCCCGTGCTCGTTCGCGCTGTGGCCCGGCCAGATGGTGAAGCTGGTGCAGGGTCACCACCTGCGCTCGAACCAGTACCTGCTCGTGCGCGTCTACAACGAGGACGAGGCGCGCAAGCACTGGGGCCAGGCGGTCATCAAGCCCGCCGGCGACGGCACCGAGCCGGCGCAGCCGATCGGCGGCGCGCCGCGCGACCTCACCGTCGGCAAGCTCTTCATCATCAAGGGCACCGACGTCTCCTTCTACATCCCGCCGACCGGCGTCGGCGTCGTCCCCGACGAGTCGGGCTCCTACGTGCGCGACGCGCTCACGCTCGAGCGCCTCGAGTACTGCATCCTCGTCGACCAGAACGGCAAGAAGCGCTACGAGCGCGGCCCGCAGGTCGTGTTCCCCGAGCCGACCGAGACGTTCATCGCGCGCGACGGCGTGCGCAAGTACAAGGCGATCGAGCTGCAGGAGATCCAGGGCCTGCACATCAAGGTGATCGCGCCGTACACCGAAGCCGGGCGCACGTACCGCGAGGGCGACGAGCTGTTCATCACCGGCAAGGAGACGGCGATCTACTTCCCGCGCGAGGAGCACTCGATCGTCCGCTACGACGGCAAGGACAAGCACTTCGCCGTCGCGGTGCCGGCCGGCGAGGCCCGCTACGTGATGAACCGCAAGACCGGCGAGATCCGCATGCTGCGCGGGCCGGCGATGCTGCTCCCCAACCCTGTCGACGACGTGATCGTGCGCCGCGTGCTCACCGACCGCGAGTGCCACACGTGGTACCCGGGCAACGACGCGGTGCTCGCGTACAACCGCTCGCTGCGCCAGCTCGAGAGCGCGGCGCCGGTCGGGCGCGCCGGCGTCGTGTCGGAGGCCGAGATCCAGAAGCAGCAGAAGAAGGCGCCCGCGTCGCAGCAGGTGGCGATGGGCGCGGCGGCGCCGGCGGCGAACCAGCTCGCCGGCGACGTGCTCGAGCGCGGCAACCAGTTCACGCAGCCGCGCACGGTCGTGCTCGACACGCGCTTCCAGGGCGTGCCCGCGATCAACGTCTGGGTCGGCTACGCCGTGATGGTCGTCGACAAGCAGGGCCACCGCCGCGTCGAGCAGGGCCCGGTGAACCTGCTCCTCGGCTACGACGAGACGCTCGAGGTGATCGAGCTGTCGACGGGCAAACCCAAGTCGACCGACCGCCTCATCCAGACCGTGTTCCTGCGCGTCCTCAACAACAAGGTCGGCGACATCTGCGTCGTCGAGACCAGCGACCACGTGCAGGTGACGCTCGAGTACTCGATGCGCGTCAACTTCACCGGCGAGGCCAACCGCTGGTTCGAGGTCGAGAACTACGTCAAGTTCCTGTGCGACCACGTCCGCAGCGTGCTCAAGGGCGCGATCAAGAAGGTGTCGATCGAGCAGTTCTACGGCGGCTCGATCGACATCATCCGCGACGTGATGCTCGGCCGGGTCAAGGAGACCGGCGACGGGGGCGCGCGGCCGGGGATGCACTTCGCCGAGAACGGGATGCACGTCACCGACGTCGAGATCCTCGAGGTCTCGATCGACGACGAGGCGATCGCCAGCCTGCTCGGCGACGCCCAGCACGACGCCGTGCAGTCGAACATCAAGCTCCTGAGCGCCCAGCGCGGCCTCGACGTCGCGAAGAAGCAGGAGGTGATCGCGCGCGAGACCGCGGTCGCGCAGGCGGAGACGCGGCGCAAGCTGACCGAGCTCGAGATCGAGGCGATCGCCGCCCGCTTCCGCGTCGCGCTCGCGACCGTCGAGGGCGAGCTCGAGGAGGCCAAGGGCCGCGAGGCCGCCGCCGTGGCGCGCAACGCCGCCGTCGACGTCGATCACAAGGCGAACCTGCGCCGCTCCGACGAGATCGAGGCCGCGCAGCTCGCCGTCGCCAGGGGTCGGCAGGCCCTCGCCCTCGAGGCGCTCGCCGCCGAGGTCGAGGCCGTGGTCAAGCGCTTCGAGGCGGCGCAGGGCGGCTTCAGCGAGGCGCTGCTCGCGCTCTCGTCGCGCGAGACCCTGGCCAAGGTCGCCGAGGCGATGAGCGTCCAGTCGTTCGTCGGCGGCAAGACGCTCACCGACGTGATCGACAAGGTCTTCGCCGGCACGCCGCTCGCCGGCATCATGGACCGCGTGAAGGACCGGGTCAGCGGCGGCAACGGCGAGTCGCACAAGCCGCTGCCCGGCGGCGCGTAGCGCGCCTACCGGGCGCCGCCCGAGGCGCCCGCGCTCGCGCTGATCTCGGCCGAGACCTCGATCGAGACCTCGATGCGGGCCTGGACCTGCGCGGCGGCGGCGAGCGCGCCCGCGAGCTGGACGCCGACGCAGACGCCCTTCTCACCCATCTGCTTGGCCAGCGAGCCCGACGCCTTGACCAGGTTGCCGAGCGTCTTGAACCAGAGGACGATCGCCTTGCCGGTCAGCTCGGCCCTGGCGCCGACCTGCAGGATCGTCGGCATCCCGGCCTCGATCGCGCGCATCGCCGCCTGGAACTTCGAGTCGTCGACGACGGTCACCTGCTCCTGCACCACGCGCACCTGCGGCTCCGTGCACTCGGTGCGCAGGCTGGCGCGCAGCTCGGCCGAGGCCTCGCACTCGGCCGAGGCCTGGACGTCGGCGTAGCCCTGACAGTCCGCCGAGCAGCGACCGCGGCACGTGCCCTGGCACACGCCGTTGCACTCACCGCCCGCCCCCGTCGAGCCCTGGCACTGGCCGTCGCACACGCCGCTGCACGTGCCGCCGCACGTGCCCTCGCACGTGACCGCGACGTCGGCCTGGACGGTCGCCTCGCACTGCGCCGTCACCTCGGCGGTGAAGTCGACGTCGGTCGTGCAGACCGGCGGATCGTACTTCGTGACCAGGCGCGTCTCCTGGCTGACCGAGACCTGGAGGTTGGCCTCGAGCGCCTGCGCCGCGGTCCTGCACACCGTGCGGGTGTCGCCGTCGGGCGACACGCCGAGCTCCGTCGCCATCCGGCGGCAGGCGTCGCGCACCGAGCCCTCGAGCTCGAGCGTGCGGCGGTCGAGCTCGGCCGACGCGACGAGGAACTGGTAGAGCTTGCGGCCGACGTCGGACGTCGAGATGTCGCCGCAGGCGTCGGGGTCGATGCCGGCGGAGCCGCCGCCGCCGGCGCCGCCCCGTCCGCCCTTCGGCGGCGGGCCACAGGAGATCACGGCAGCGAAGGACAAGGACACGAGCAGCGCACGGACGAAGGCCATGGGTTCCCTCCGCGCGGCATTATGCCGGAGTTACCGGGCGCGTGGGTGCGTGCCCCGCCAGAACGCGAGCGCGCCGACGACCAGCATCGCCACCGAGAACGCCGCGCACATCCCGCCCCAGAACCAGTAGGCGCCGCCCATCGCCTCGGCCATCTGCTGGCTGTCCGACGGCATCCGCCCCTGCGTGGTCTCGGCGTACTGCTTGAACAGGTAGTCGCCGCGCGAGAACACGGAGAGCGCGAGCTGCACGGCGAGGAAGAGCAACGTCACCTGCGCGAGGTGCGCGCTCGCGCGCGTCGCGATCACGAGCGCGGCGGCCGCGAGGATCCCGGTGAACATGGCGCCGAAGCTGTTGCGCACGACGAGGAGCAGCGCCAGCGCGAGCGCCGCGCCGAACGCGCCGAGCGCCAGCCGCGCCCACTTCGCGTTGTGCGCCGCGTACAGCATCGCCGCCGCCGCGACCGCCGGTCCGCACAGCCCGCCGGCGGAGATGAACGCGCGCGCGGCGTCGGAGCCGGGCACCGTGTGCATGGCCACGCCGGAGCCGTCCTTCCACATCTGGAACTCGACGAAGTCGGCGCCGACGAGCACCGCGGCGATGCCGTGGCCGAGCTCGTGCACGAGCGTGGAGATGAGGAGCAGCGGGTACGCGACGTACTGGCCGTAGGGAACGAGGTAGAGCGCGATCGTGACCGCCGCGCTGGCGGCCAGCGCCCAGCGGGCGCGCTGCGAGAGCGGCATCGGCGTTCGATCGAGGGGCATGCGTCAAGCGTACGCGGTCGCGCGTCAGATGCACGTCACGCTGGCGACGCCGGTGTGCTGGCAGTGCGTGTCGGGATCGGTCGACGCCGCGGTCATGTGATAGATGCGGCAGGCGAGCGTGTCGCCGGCGATGTCGCTGGCGTCGAACGGCTCGGCGGCCGAGAAGCTCCCGCACGCCGTCGTGCACTCGGCGGACGAGGCGTACGGCGGGTTGTTCTGGTCGGCGCAGATCGCGAGCGTCGCGTTGCAGAAGCTCTCGCAGTTGGTGCCGCAGGTGCCGTCGCCGCCGGGCCCCGCGCTCGTGCACTCCGCCATCTCCCCCTCGGCGATCGCGGCCCAGAAGGTGCGGCACGCGATCGTGTTGCCGTCGCGCGCGCCCGGCGTCCCGACCTCCATCGCGCGGCAGGTCGCCATGCACGTCGACTGATCGGAGTACTGCGCGACCGCCCCCTGGCAGTTGCGCATGACGAGCGTGCAGTAGTCGTCGCAGGCGTTCTCGAGCTCGTCGACCGGCGTGTCGCTGCACGCGCCGGCATGGAGCGTGGTGACGAGGAGCATGGCGACCAGACCCCGGGTGCGCATCGCGCGCATCGTACTACGGGGTGTAGCGGGCCAGGTAGGCGGCCAGGTCGAGCTTTCGCCGCGCGGCGTCCGACGACATGTACCGGATCACACCGAAGATGGCTCGCTCCGGCGCCCACGGCCGATCGAAGCGGCCGAGCGTCCAGAAGATGCCGCTGTACGAGTTGGGATCGCGGCCGTCGACGGCGTACTTGTTGTTGAGATGGACGAGCGCCGCGAGCGCCGCGCGCGGCGACGGCGACCACTCGAGGAGCTTCTTGCCCCACAGCATGCGGAGGTAGTTGTGGATGCGGCCCTCGCGGACGAGCTGCGTCTGCGCCGCGTTCCAGATCGCATCGTGCGTGCGCGCCGCCTCGAGCGTCGCCGGGTCGTAGCCCACCGGGCGCGGATCGCCCGCGTGGGCGTCGAGGGAGGCGCGCGCCCAGACGGGCAGCGACTCGTAGCGGTCGTGGTCGTCGGGGCGATGGAACGCGAAGCCGAGGCCGAGCTCGCGCCACGTGAACAGCTCGTCGAGGAACGCCTCCGCGGCGCGCGGCAGGCCCCACCAGCCCTCGCGCTTGCCGGTCGCGCGCGGCGCGATGCGCGACGGATCCCAGTCGGCGTCGCGCCAGACCCGATGGATGACCTGGTGCGCGCCGGCTATCCGTGGGCGAGCGATCGCCTGCACCGCTTCGTCCTCGACGGCATGGGCGACAACGCGCGCGGGTTCGCCGCGGCCGGCGTCGCGTACCACCCGTACGTCGAGCCCGCGGCCGGCGACGGCAAGGGCCTGCTCGCGG
>JAIOII010000333.1 GCA_019912685.1 Kofleriaceae bacterium | reverse complement strand
GTGCGGCGTCGAGCTCGCGCCGCTCGCGCCCCGCGCGATCACGGTCTCGCCGCCCGTGCCCGAGCCCGATCCGGCGCGCCGCGCGCTCTACACCTCGGTCGCGATGGGCTGCGTCACCGAGACCCTCTCGTGCGCGCTCCTCGTCGCGATGCGCGACGACGCCGACGTCGGGCCGACCCGCGCCGCCGTCGACGAGATCGTGAAGGACGAGATCGAGCACAGCCGCATCGGCTGGGCCCACCTCGCCGCCGCCGCCGCGCGCGGCGACGTCACCTGGCTCGCGCCGCACGTCGCCGCGATGCGCGCCGCCGCCCTCACCCACGACGTCGCCGAGCTACCGACGAGCGATCAGGCACCCGACCTCGCTCGCTACGGCATCCTGCCCAGGTCACGCGTGACGGCGATCGTCGAGGCGACCTGGCGCGACGTGATCGTCCCCGGGCTCGCCCACCACGGCGTCACAGCGCACCACGGAGGCTGAGCCCGGCGCGATCCGCGCCCGCGACGTGCTCCCACGAGACCTCGACGAGGACGTGCCGCACCGCCGCGCCGACCGCAGCGCGCGCACCACGCCGCTGGCCGATCTCGGAGATCCACGGCCGCGCGACGCGGTCCGCCCAGGCGTTGCTCCAGAATGGCTCGACCGCGACGAACGTGTAGCCCGGCCACCTCGCCTCGGGCCACGCCACGCCGGCGCGCAGCTCGGGGCCTGCCGTCCAGCGAAGCCCGTACGCGGGCGCCATCGTGACGGCGGAGGGGTCCGCCTGCTGCGGCCACGCGATCTCGTGGTCGGTCTGCACGCTGCCGTACTGCACGCGGGCGCCGAGCGCGACGAACCCGCGCCCTCCGCCGACGCGCACCGCGGCGGGCTCGCCGGTCACGCCGGCGAAGATCTCCACGCCGCTGACGCCGTCGTCGACGCCCGCGGCGTAGTAGAAGCCGCCCTCGAGCATCACCGAGCGCACATGGCGCTCGGCGTCGTCCGCAGCGGCCCTTCCCGCGATCGCGCCGATGATCAGCAGCGGAAGCGCGCGCCTCACAGCGAGTACCCCACGGCGATCCCCGTCCACTCGTTGCCGGCGGTGCGCTCGTACGTCAGCTCGACCGTGTCGGGAAAGACGAGCGCCGCGATTCCCAAGAACGTGCGGCCGATGAGGGCGTAGCTCGCGACGGAGCTCGACGCAGACCCGTAGTCGTAGTGCTCCTCCTTCGTGATGATCGCTGCCGCCGCGCTCAGGCTTCCGCGCCGGATCGCGGGCGCGGAGAGCCCCATCGCGACGCGGAGGCCAGCGCGGTAGTCGGACCCGGGCAACATCGGGTCGGACTCGATGTGCACGACCATCGGGCTCACGGCGACGTACGCATGAGCCAGAAGCCGCGAACGGCCGCCCCATGCGATGCCGGTCCGCACCTCCGGCCCGACCGACCACGTCGTTCGCCGCTGCGTGAGAGCGAGCCGACCGGCGCCGGCCTGCCCGCCGAGCGCGAGGTAGACGCTGCGATCGCGGCGCGACGGTACGAGGTTCCCCCACGGCACGCCACCGGCGAACAGGCGCGCGTTCCAGCCCATCGTCTCGCCGCTCCGGAACCCGATCGTCGCGTCGACGAGGTACGGGCGCGTTCCCGGTACGCGGTCGTCGGCCACCTCGGCGGTCGCCACCGTCGGGACGAGAAGCGCGAGCGCGCAGAGCAGAGAACGCATGAAGGACACTGGTACAAACTCCGTACCAGTGTCCTTCATAACGAGATCAGGAGGTTATGGTGGTATGTTCCTGACACTGGCCAGTGGACCGGCCAGTACGGCCGGCCGATCAGCTCGCCTGCTGCGCGGTCGAGAACGCGACGCCGGCGTCGGCGCGCGCCGGCTCCGCGGACAGGTCCTCGAGCCCGCCGTGACCGCCACCCTCCTCGAGGTGGTAGCCGGCCTCGCCGTGATCGGCGTCGTCGAGACCCGCCTCCTCGGCCTCGAGGCTCGGACGCAGGCCGATGACCGCCTTGATGGCGTAGGCGATGATCGCGGTGCCGCCGATCGCGAGGACGAGCGTGAGGCCGACGGCCTTCAGCTGCTCGAGCACGAGGCCGCCGCCGATGAGCGACTTGAGGTTGGTGTCGAGGTTGGGGTTCATCGTCGGCGACGCGAACACGCCGGCGAGGACGCAGCCGATCGTGCCGCCGACGCCGTGGATGCCGAACGTGTCGAGCGCGTCGTCGTACTTGAGCAGCGCCTTCAGCTTGGTGCAGGCGAAGAAGGGCACGACGGCGGCGATGACGCCGATGAGCATCGCGCTGCTGGCGCTGACGAAGCCGGCGCACGGCGTGATGACGACGAGGCCGGCGACCGCGCCGGAGCAGAAGCCGAGGACGGTGGGCTTGCCGCGCGTGACCCACTCGAGCGCGGGCCACACCGCGCAGGCGACGGCGGCGGCGAGGGTCGTGGTGACGAACGCGTTGGCGGCGATGCCGTCGGCGGCGACCGCGCTGCCGGCGTTGAAGCCGTACCAGCCGACCCACAGCATGCCGGTGCCGACCATCGTGAAGACGAGGCTGTGCGGCATGAACGCGCGCTTGCCGAACCCGGTGCGCTTGCCGAGGATGAGGCAGAGCACGAGGGCCGACCAGCCCGACGACATGTGGACGACGGTGCCGCCGGCGAAGTCGATCGACTTGATCGCGGCGTTGGCGTTCCACACGCCGTTCATGAGGCCGTCGGCGCCCCACACCATGTGGGCGAGCGGGAAGTAGATGGCGAACATCCACAGGACGACGAACGCCATCACCGCGGAGAACTTCATGCGCTCGGCGATCGCGCCGACGATGAGGGCCGGCGTGATGATCGCGAACATCATCTGGAACATCGCGAAGACGTTCTGCGAGACCCACGCCGAGTACGCGCCGTTGGGCGCGCTGGTGACGCCCTCGAAGAACGCGAAGCTGGTGCCGCCGAGGAGCGAGCTGCCCGTGTCGAACACGAGGCTGTAGCCGACCGCCCACCAGAGGACCGTGACGAGGCCGGCGCAGCCGAAGCACTGCGCCAGCACCGACAGCACGTTCTTGCGGCGGACGAGGCCGCCGTAGAACAGCGCCAGGCCGGGCAGCGTCATGAAGAGGACGAGCGCCGCGCACGTCATCATCCAGGCGTTGTGGCCAGCGCCGGCGGTGGCGCCGAGGGCGCCGCCCGCGGCGTCGGGGACGCCGTTGGTGACGTACGCCTCGAGGTTCGCGAGACGTTGCTCGATCGTGGGGGCCGCGGGCTCGGCGGCGGCCGCCGCGCCCGGATCGGCCGGCGGTGTGTCCTGCGCGAGCGCCACGCCCGGCACCAGGGCGAGAGCGACGATCAGGGTCAGGCCGACGATGGCGGCCCACGGGAATCGAGCGAGCTGTCTCATGGCGTGTCCTCCGCCGCGCGGGGTCCTCACATGTGCGCGGTCACGGGAGCCACGCTACGGGCCGCACGTTTCCGGCTCGTATCGGGTTCGAATAATGGGTGTACATCTTCGCGACTCCCCTTCACTTCCGGACAGCCATGTCAGGAATCGCGACGTCGAGCGGTGTCAGCCTTCCATCAGGACGCGTGACAACTGCGTGACATGACTGGTGAGTCGGCGATGGCACCGTTCCTGTAATCGGTCCCGGACATGTTCCGCTTCGCCCTCCTCTCCATGTCCGTCCTCGCCCTCGCCGGCTCTGCCTCCGACTCGTACACCTTCACCCAGCGCGGCACGGTCGCGACGCCGCGCGCGGCGCTCCACGACGGTCAGCCGCTCGATCGCTCGGTGCGCCTCGAGGGGCACATGACGACGACCACGTCGTCGGCCGTCGAGGACACGGCGCGGCGCCAGGACGGCTCGAGCGGCGCGGCCGTCGCCCGCAACCAGGCCGGCGGCGCGGTCCGCTTCAAGGCGGGCGAGCTCGTCGACGTCGGCTTCGAGGTCGACAGCGCGTGGTCGCCGACGAGCGTGACCCGCGAGGGCGTGGCGATCTCGGCGCCCGACGAGGCGGTCATCGGCGTCGCGCTCGCGGTGCGCGGCTCGACGCACCCGACGAGCGAGGGCATGCGCCTCGGCTGGGTGCTGAACCTCGGCGGCGAGTCGTCACCGATCTACCGCAACGCGAGCAACGTGTCGCGCGACGAGGCGTTCC
>JAIOII010000332.1 GCA_019912685.1 Kofleriaceae bacterium | reverse complement strand
ACGTGCGCGACGGCGAGCGCGTCGCCGATCGCGCGCGTGAGCGGCGAAGGGCTGGACCGTGCATCACCAGATCGGCTGCGCCGGCTACCGCGTCGATCTCGCCATCGTCGATCCCGACGACCCCGGTCGCTACGTCCTCGGCATCGAGTCCGACGGCCCGTCGTACGCGCGCGCCCACACCGCGCGCGATCGCGATCGGCTCCGCGCGTACGTCCTCGGCAACCTCGGCTGGCGCCTCCACCGCGTCTGGTCGCTCGACTGGTGGCACGACCCCGAGAAGGAGGCGGCCCGCCTCCACAACGCCGTCATCGCCGCGGGCGCCGACGGCGCGCTCGCCGTCGCGCACGTAGCGCAGGAGCTCGCCGAGGTGACGGACGCCGAGGGCCGCGACGTCGCGGTCGATCACGTCGGGCTCGAGGCTCGAGAAGACGACGAGCTGCTCGCGCGCGCGCGTGACCGCGACGTTGAGGCGGCGCTCGCCGCCGTCCTTGTTGAGCGGCCCGAAGTTCATCGTGACCTTGCCGTCCCGGTCGGGGCCGTAGCCGATCGAGAACAGGATGACGTCGCGCTCGTCGCCCTGGATCGTCTCCAGATTCTTTACCAGCACCGGCTCCGGAGGCTCGTCACCGAAGAACCGCTCCAGGTCGGGCTGCGCGCGGCGCGCCTCGTCGAGGAGATCGAGCACGAGCTCCTGCTGCGGCTTCGAGAACGTGACGACGCCGATCGACTTCTTCGCGCGCTCGGGGTCGGAGAGGCGCGCGACGATGTCGGCGACGACGGCCTCGGCCTCGGCGCGATTGGTGCGCGTGCCCGCGCGGTCGTAGACGCCGTCGATCTTGCGCCACGCGACGCCGAGGTCGGCGGCGCCGGCCGCCGCCGCGGGGAAGATGTCGAGGCGTCCGTCGTAGTAGCGGTCGTTCGAGAAGCCGATCAGATCCTCGTGCCGGCTGCGGTAGTGCCACGACAGGCGCAGCTCGGGCAGCCGCGCCGCGACGCACTCGTCGAGGATGCTCTCGAGCTCCTCGACGTCGTCGGGATCGCCCGGAGCGGCCAGCGCGTCCCCGCCGCCGACGTCGAAGAACCGCGTCGGCGGCAGCTGGCGCGAGTCGCCGACGACGACCGCCGCCTTGCCGCGGGCGAGCGCCCCGATCGCGTCCGACGTCGGGATCTGCGAGGCCTCGTCGAACACGACCACGTCGAAGCCGGCGAGCGCGTCGCGCTCGGGATCGAGGTACTGCGCGACCGACAGCGGGCTCATGAGCAGGCACGGCTTGAGCCGCGTGAGGAGGTTCGGGATGTCGCGGAACAGCGCCCGCAGCGGCCGGTGCCGGCGCTGCTTCTTGGCCTCGTGGAGCAGGACGCCGATCTCGCCGCCCTCGGCGACGTCGCCGGTGACCTTGGGCACGCGCTCGGCGAGCCGCGCGATCGCGCGCGCCCGCGCGATGCCGAGCTGCGCGCGATCGAGCTCGACGAACTCGGCGATGCGCGCCTGGTGCGTCGCGCCGTGGAAG
>JAIOII010000040.1 GCA_019912685.1 Kofleriaceae bacterium | reverse complement strand
CCGCCTCGATCAGCAGGTGAGCGTGCGCGAGCGCGACCTCGGGCGCGAGGTCGCGGCGCTCGCGGTCGACCTCGTCGCCGGCGACGGCGGCGCGTGCGAGCTGACGATCGAGTACACGACGCCGTGCGCGTGCTGGCGGCCGTACCACACCGCCACGTTGCGCGACGCGCGCGTCGAGCTCGCGACCGACGCGTGCGTGTGGCAGGCGACCGGCGAGGACTGGCGCGAGGTGCGCCTGCGCTTCTCGACGGAGCGGCCGTCGCTCGGCACGTCGCCGCCCGACCTCCACGACGACCTCCTGCGCGTCCAGCCGAAGGGTGCGCTCGTCGTCACCGCGCGCGAGCAGGAGATCGCGACGACGGGCGAGGGCGCGGTGAAGCGCGAAGCCGTCGAGCTCCCGGGCGTCGACGACGGCGGCGTGACGCGCATCCTCACGGCGCCGATGGCAGCGACCATCCCGTCCGACGGGCATCCGTACCGCGTCCGCATCGGCGGGTTCACGACGACGGCGGAGGCGGCGCTGGTCGCGATGCCGGAGAAGGCGGCGGCGGCGATCCTGCGCACGCGCCAGGAGAACGCCGGCCCCGAGCCGCTCCTCGCCGGCCCCGTCGATCTCGTCCGCGAGGGCGGCCTGTGCGGCCGCACGTCGATCCTCTACGTCGCGCCCGGCGAGCGCTTCCTCCTCGGCTGGGGACCCGAGCCGTCGGTGCGCGTCGCGCGCGCCCACCGCGAGAAGCGGGAGGAGTCGGGGATGCTCGGCTCGTGGTCGACGACGACGCACCGGGTCGCGGTGCGGCTGTCGAACGTCGGCGGGACCGCGCTCGAGGTGGCGGTCACGGAGCGCATCCCGGTCGCCGAGGTCGAGCAGGTCGAGATCAAGCTCGCGGCGGCGGACGCGTGGGAGCTCGAGGACGACGACGGCGAGCGCCGCGACAGGACGCCGCTCTGTCTCGAGCGCTCGGTCGACGCGACCGACGGCCTCGTGACGTGGCAGGTCGAGCTGCCGCCGCGCTCGCACCGCGCCGTCGCGCTCGAGTACGTCGTGCGCACGCACGACAGCGTCGCGGGAGCGTAGATGACGTCACACGCCGAGATGCTCGCCAACCGGTTGCGGCGGAACCGGAAGCACCTCGGCAAGTGGGCCAGGCGCGAGGGGGTCACGTGCTGGCGCCTCTACGATCGCGACATCCCCGAGGTCGCGATCACCGTCGACGACTACGAGGGCGCGCTGGTCGTGGCCGACGTGCGCCGCGCGCGCCACGACGAGGTGCTCGACGACGGCTGGCTCGACGAGGTGGCGGCCGCGGTGAAGGACGTGACCGGCGCCGCCGAGGTGCACCACAAGACGCGGCGGCGCATGGCCGATCGCCAGGCGACCGGCGCGCAGTACCAGAAGCTCGGGCAGGGCGGGGCGTGGCGCGAGGTCGGCGAGGGCGGCCGCCGCTTCCTCGTCAACCTCTCCGACTACCTCGACACCGGGCTCTTCCTCGATCACCGGCGGACGCGCGCGCTCGTCGCCGCCGAGGCCGCGGGCAAGCGGGTGCTCAACCTGTTCGCGTACACCGGCTCGTTCACGGTGTACGCGGCCACGGCGGGCGCGGTGTCGACGTTGACCGTCGACATGTCGAACACGTACCTCGACTGGGCGGCCGAGAACTTCCGGCGCAACCGGATGGATCCGGCGACCAACGCGCTCGAGCGCGCCGACGTGGTCGCCTGGCTCGCCGCGTACCGCGGACCGAAGTTCGACGTCGTCGTGGTCGATCCGCCGACCTTCTCGAACTCGAAGAAGATGCAGGGCAGCTTCGACGTCCTGCGCGACCACGTCGCCCTCCTCACCGGCGTCGCGCGCGTCACCACCCCGGGCGCCGGCGTCATCTGGTTCTCGACCAACCACCGCGGCTTCCGCCTCGACGAGCGCGCGCTGCCGGCCTTCGCCCGCGCCGAGCGCACGCACGACACGGTGCCGCCCGACTTCGGCTACTCGAAGCCGCATCGCGCGTGGCGGCTCACGGCGCAGCAGCCCGCTGCCGTAAGCCGGCCTCGACCTGGCGGATGACCGCCGGCGCCGCGCGTCGCGGTCGCGGCGCCACCTCCTCGAGCA
>JAIOII010000331.1 GCA_019912685.1 Kofleriaceae bacterium | reverse complement strand
GCCGACGCCCGAGCCGACGCCCGAGCCGACGCCCGAGCCGGCGGCGGAGGCGCTGAAGGCCGCGCGCAACGATCACGAGGTGCTGGTGTTCGACGTCGAGACGACGGGCACCGACAAGCGGCGCGATCAGGTGATCGAGCTCTGCATGCAGTTCGGGCTCGAGGGCCCGAGCCGCACGTGGCGCTTCCGCCCGAGCTGTCCCATCTCGCCGGGCGCGCAGGCGGTCCACGGCATCTCGATCGAGGACCTCGCCGACTGTCCGACGTTTGCCGAGTGCGCCGAGGAGATCGCCGCGATCTTCGTCCAGCACGAGGTGATCGTCGGCTACAACCTCTCGTTCGACATCGACATGCTGCAGGCGGAGTACGAGCGCCTGCGCGTCGCCGCCGCCGAGCGCGGCAGCCTGCCCGTCGCCCAGCTCGACGTGCGCGGCAAGGTGATCGTCGATCCGTACCGGCTGTGGCAGCAGTGCGAGCCGCGCAGCCTGCAGCACGCGCACCAGCGGTTCGTCGGCCAGGCGTTCGAGGCGGCGCACTCGGCGTCGGCCGACGTCGCCGCGACCGGGCGCGTGCTCGCCGGGATGCTCAAGAACTTCGGGCTCGAGGCGCACGACTGGCGCGGCGTGGCGCAGGTGTGCTCGCCGCAGCGTCCGAGCTGGGTCGGTCCGACGCGGCACCTGCAGTGGGACGGCCCGGCGATCGTGATCACGTTCGGCAAGCACGCCGGCTCGCAGGTCCACGAGCTCGCGCGCGGCGAGTTCCGCGACTACCTGCGCTGGGTGTGCGAGAAGGACTTTCCGATGCACGTTCGCGAGGTCTGCCAGCGTGCGCTCGAGCTCCCGGCCGAGGAGTTCCTCGGCTGGGTGAAAGGCGAGTTCGGACATGGTCAAGTCGGCTGCTGATCGTGCTGCCATCGCGGAGCTCGCGGCCCGGCCCGTGCGGGCGCGCGGCACCTTGCCGCCGGAGGCCGTCCCACTGACGAAAGCCGACCTTTCGATCACATGTCCCACATGCTCGACGTTGATGCAGCCCGAGCACGCTCACTACAAGTGCCCGCGCTGCGGGTATCGCGACTCTTGCTGCTTCTGATGCCGCCGTTGGCGTAGCATCGAGGGGTGGCTGGGCTGCCTCCGCGCGCCGCGATCGCGACCCTGGCGACCGCGGTCTGCACGGTGGCCGGCGCGCTCGGGTGCGCGGGCGAGATCGTCGAGCCCGACGGCTGCGGCGATCCAGCGCCGCCGATCGCGCCCACGATCGTGTCGCTCGGTCCGCGGCCGAGCTTCGTCGTGCCCGGCGAGCTGGAGATCGGGGTGACGCCGCTCCTCGACCACGACGGCGATCCGTTCCACGCGCTCGAGCTCGAGATCTGGACGCGCAACGACGACGGCACCGCGCGCGAGCGCGTCTGGTCCGCGGTGGTGACCGACCCGGCGCAGCGACGGGTGCGGCTCGCCGACGGCACGTTCGAGAACATCGCCGCGTTCCTCGACGGGCTCGAGCCGTGGCGCGATCATCTCGTGCGCGCGCGCCACGTGGTGCAGCCGCCGGGCGGATGTCCGAGCGCGGGCGCGTGGAGCGACAAGGTCGGGTTCCGCACCGACGACGGCTCGGCCGCGATCTTCGACGCGGCGGCCGTGCGCGACTTCCAGCTCGAGCTGCCGCCGGAGAGCGTGGCGAGCATCAACCAGGAGGCGGAGCCGCCCGGCTGCGTGCCGTACCAGCGCAGCTACTACACCGGCACGTTCCGTGACGGGGCGACGACGCTGGCGGGCGTCGGCGTGAAGGCGAAGGGCGGCTGCGGCTCGGCGCGCGACCTCGACGGCAAGACCGCGCTCAAGGTGCACCTCTCGTGGGACGACCCGCAGGTGGCGGGCTGTCCGGCGAAGCGGCGGCACCACGGCCTCGAGCGCTTCACGCTCAACAACATGGTGCAGGACCCGAGCATGTCGCACGAGCTGCTCGCGTACGCGCTCTACGCGGAGATGGGCGTGCCCGTGCCGCGCGCGACCTACGCGCGGGTCACCGTGAACGGCACGTACTACGGCGTCTACCTCGACGTCGAGACGATCGACCGCCGCTTCCTGGCGCGGCACTTCGCCTCGAACCGCGGCGCGCTCTACGAGGGCACGTACCACTGCGACCTCGTCGCGGGCAACGTGCGCGACGACGACACCGGATGCCTCACCCGCTCGTTCTCACCGGACGCGTGCGACGGCGCGCCCGAGCCGGGCGACGATCCGCTCGACTACACGCCGCTGCGCGAGCTGATCGCGAAGCTCGACGCGCTGCCGGCGACCGGCGTGTACCCGGAGCTGGCCCGGTTCCTCGACGTCGACGAGTGGCTCGCGATGTGGGCTGTCGACGTCGTGCTCGCGCACTGGGACGGCCACTTCTACACCCTGCGCAACAACTACCGCGTCTATCACGACCCCGGGACCGGCCTCTGGTCGATCATCCCGAGCGGCACCGACCAGACCATGCAGCACCGGCACGTGAGCGACACGCTCCTGAACCCGTCGGCGCGCCTCGGCCAGCTGTGCCTCGCCGACGCCGGGTGCGCGGCGGTGTTCGCCGCCAAGGTGCGGCAAGCGCTCGACGTGTTCGCGGCGATGAACATGGGCGCGCGCCGCCAGGCGCTGCAGGACCGCGTCGGCGCGCTCGTCGTCCCCTATCCGGGCCGCGAGTTCGACCCGGCGCGCACGGCGAACAGCCACGCCGACACGCAGCGCTTCATCGACGAGCGCCCGGCCAGCGTGCTCGCCGCGCTCGCCGCGCGCGGCCTCTGAATGGGGACACTCTCCTGCCCCCCATCTCCGCGATATCCATGCGGTTCTCGCCTGGATCGCAACTGGGCTCGCAGAATTCGCGCGCCGGTCGCGCGCCGGCTGCGTTCTCGGGGCATGAAGAACGTCGCTTTCGTCGCCGCCCTCGTCCTTGCCACCACCACGGCCTCGATCCGCGCCGCCGACGCGTGCGGCAGCGCGCCGGCCGCCGCGCCGGTGCGGTTCGCCGATCGCGTCGCCGCGTACCCCGGCGCGAAGGCCCACGGCGTGTGGCCGCGCGTCGAGCGCGACGGCGCGCGCGCCGTGCTCACGCTCTCGTACCCGCGGTTCGGCGCGGAAGGACCGCAGCTGTACATGGACAGCTTCGAGGTCGTGCGCGATCGCAACCTGCGCCGGCTCGAGGCGGCGCTCGCCGGGCGGAAGTTGCCGGACCTCGACGTCACGATCGAGCGCGTCGACGGCCGCCGCTGGCGCATCGTGAGCTGGTCGTCGCGCGCCTGACGCGGGCGGTTTGTGGCATCGTCGACCTCTCGTGTCGCGCACCACGCGCACCGTGCGGGTCTCGACGCCCGCGCTCGAACGATCGCTGCCGTCGGGGCTCGTGACGGTGGGGCCCGTCGTCGAGCCGGACCTCGTCGCGTACGGCGACGACGACGAGGCGCGCGAGGAGCTGCGTCTCTTCCTCGCCGACCACCTGGCGAAGCTGCCGGCGGCGCACGCCGCGCGCTTCTTCCTGCCCGACG
>JAIOII010000330.1 GCA_019912685.1 Kofleriaceae bacterium | reverse complement strand
TCGTCATCGTCGTCTTCCTCCTCGTCGTCGTCGTCGTCGTCGTGATCCTCATCATGATCGTCGTCATGATCGTCGTCGTACATCGCGAGCTGGACGTCGGCGAAGGTCGGCTCCGCGGGCGCGGGCGCGGGCGCGGGTGCGACCGGCACCAGGATCACGGGCGGAGAGACCGGCGCCGGTGTCGTCACGGGCGCCGGTACCGGTTCCGGCGCCGACGCTTCCGCGGGCGGATCGTCAGCCGGCGTCGCCGCGGCGGGGCGGAACCAGCCGAGCAGCGACGCTGCGGTCACACCGATGGCGACGGTCGCCGAGGCGGCGGCGATGGTGATGGCGACGGCGAGCCGGCGCGGGGACGGGACGGGTGCGGACATCGATCTCCTCCAGGCACGAAAAGCGCAGGCACGAGGTGGGCGAATGACGACGACGACGTGCGAGCGTGACCACCCTCCACATGGCTCCCGATGCGACGCAGGGCCATCGCACGGACGTGCGACGGCTGTGATCGCGGGAGGTTGTGAGGCGTGACTCCCACGGATGTACGCGAGCTGTCCCCGCCCGTGCTCGTGCTGCTGTTCGTCGCGATGGCGGTGCTGGTCGGCGTCGACCTGATCACCGACCTGCAGGTGGGGACGACGCTCGCCCACGTCGTCCTCGAGCTCCTCGTCGTCGTGATCGGGTTCGTCGCGGCCGGCGCGATCGCGCTACGCTTGCGGCGCTCGGCGCGCGACGCGCAGGCGCTGCGTGACCATGCGACGCAACTCGCGGAGGATCTGCGCGTGACCGAGCGGGAGGCCGCGCGCTGGCGAAGCAGCGCGGCCGATCTCATCGAGGGCCTCAGCGCGGCGATCGACGCGCAGTTCGCCCGATGGGAGCTGAGTCCCGCCGAGCGCGAGATCGCGCTCCTGCTCCTGAAAGGGCTGAGCCACAAGGAGATCGCGAACGTGCGCTCGGTGAGCGAGACGACGGTGCGACAGCAAGCGCGGTCGCTCTACCGCAAGGCCGGGCTCTCCGGTCGCAACGACCTGGCCGCGTTCTTCCTCGAGGACCTCCTCGGCCCACGCGACGAGCACGCGCACCGGCGTGTAAACGGAGTCTAAACTATCGACATTGCTTTCCTTTCTTCTTGTCAGCGGTGAATCGGGTGCGTTCTCATGGCGTCTCGGGGGAACCATGCTGACTCGAACCTTGCTCCTCACCACTGCGCTGCTCGCGCTCCACGCGACGACCGCGCATGCGACCGATGACGCGGCGGTCGCGAAGTCCAAGCTCGGGTCGCTGCCCGGGCTCCAGCTGCTCGACGCGACCGGGCTCGAGGTGGCCGCGACGTCGCCGGGGTACACCGTGCGCGGCCTCGACCGTGCCTTCGTGGCCACGGTGTTCCGCGGCGACACGGGCTGGCTCGGCGCGCTCGAGCTGAAGCGCCCGGGCGGGTTCGCGCTCGACGAGCTGCGCGACGTCGGCAGCATCTCCGTGACGACGGCGATCTTCGTCGTCGCCGAGGCGGACGGCGCGCTCACCTCGGCGCAGCTGCCGGTCGCGATCCGCCGCGACCTCGCCGACTTCCTCGTCGGCGGCAAGCTGCCGGTGGCGAAGGGTGTGAACCTGTTCGTCGCCGGCGCGCCCGGCA
>JAIOII010000329.1 GCA_019912685.1 Kofleriaceae bacterium | reverse complement strand
TCCGCCAGCGGGTGGCGGCGGCGGCTGGAACAGGCGCGGCACCTCGTCGAGCCTGGCCGAGAGCGCGTCCACCGCCGTGGCCTCGGACACCGCCCACACCGCGACGGCGGCGCGCGGCTTGCCGAGCGTCGCGAGCTCACCGCGCAGCGCGGCTTCGAGCTCCCGCGCCGCCGCCGGCTCGCCGACCAGGACGACGCGGAGCTCGACGGGGCGCGCGCTGAGGTCGAGCGAGTACTGCATCACGCGGTCCCCGGCGCTCTGGTCGAGCAGCGCCGCCACCCGCTGGCGGATCGTGCTGCGCCGGGTCATCTCGTTCACGGCCTCGAGCAGCGGATACCCGATCGCGCCGAGCATGAGGAGCGGGAGGAACAGCCGGGAGACCAGCCCCAGGCGGCGGCTCTGGCTCGCCACGACGTGACCGAACCGCTGGGCCGTGCCGATCGGCTCGTCCTCGTCGAGGCGCTCGAGCTCGCGGATGTCGATCTGCCCGAAGCCGACCACGACGAACACCGCGCTCGCCACCGTGATGATGCCGGTGACGTTCGCGGTGAACAGGAGCCCGGCGCCCGTCGCCATCTCCCAGTCGCCGACGCTGATGCCGTAGCCGGCGGTGCACAGCGGCGGCACCAGCGAGATGCCGATGCTGGTCCCCGCGGCCGTCGTCGCGACCGAGTCGCTCGAGATGACGACGGCGTACGCGCCGGCGATCGCGCACGCGCCGGCGACGAGCAGATCGAGCAGCGTCGGCGCCATGCGCGCGAGCAGCTCCGGGGTCTGCTCGTGGAACGGGAGCATCGCGGTGAACGTGGCCGACGCGAACACCGCGACGGCGACGCTCGCGATCGCGCGCACGCCGGTGCGGAACGCGAGCGGCGGCGAACCGGTGGCGAGGCCCATCGCGAGCTCGACGATCGGCCGCATGAGCGGCGCGATGAGCATGGCGCCGATCACCACCGCGGAGCTGTTCAGCGCCAGCCCGAGCGTCGCCAGCGCCACCGAGATCACGAGCTGCAGCCAGTAGCCGGTGGCGTCGCCGCTCGGGCGGTGGAGCATCGCGCGCACGATCGGCGAGCGCTTCTCGGGGTCGAGCCCGAGGAGGCGGGCCACGCGATCCTGAGCCCGGTCGACGATGTGCTTCATCTCGTCCGCGGTTGTAGCTCACTCGAGGCGCGTGCGCGCGCGATCGATCATGCGGAGGATCGCCGGGTGGCGCACGGTGCGCTCGCGCGTGATCGCGAGGTAGCGCTCGCGCAGGCCGTCGAGCGTGCCGATGCGACGGGCGCCGCCCATGCTGTCGATCTCGGAGGCGAGCGCCGCGCGCACCGGGAACAGCCCGTGCCCGCGCATGCCGAACGCGCGCAGCGTCCCCGCGTCGTCGATCTCGCCGACCACGTCGACGTGGATCTCGCGGTCGCCGAGCCACTGATCGAGCTGCCGCCGCAGCGCGCTGCCGGCGCGGGGCAGGAGCATCGGCGCGCCCTGGAGCGACTCGGGGAACTTCCCGCGCCGCTCGCGCGCCGCCTTGCCGGCGCCGTACAGGAGCATGCTCGACTCGCCGAGGTGATGGGCGTGCAGGCGGAGGGGTGAGCCCTGCGGCGGCGGCTGATCGGTGATCACGACCTGCAGGCGCCCGGCCGCGAGCGCCTCGAACAGGCGCTCGAAGGAGTCGTGCTGCACGTCGATCGTCGTGTTGCGATCGAGCGCACCCTCCACCAGCCGGCACGCGATGGTCTTGGGCAGCGTCCCGAGCACGCCGACCCGCAGGGTCAGGCGGCCGCCGGTGGTGCCGCGCTCGGCCAGGTCGCGCAGGTCGCGGCCGAGCCGGAAGATCTCGCCGGCGCGCGCCCGCACCTCCTCGCCGAAGGGCGTGATGACGAGGCCGCGCCCGCGCCGCTCGAAGAGCGGTCCGCCGAGCGCATCCTCGAGCGCGCGCAGCTGCACCGACAAGGTCGAGTGGGTGACGTGCATGCGCGCGGCAGCGGCCGAGAGGCTGCCCGCCTCCGCGATCATCCAGAACGCGTAGAGGTGGTGAAAATTCAGGCCGGCGAACACTGTCGATGAAAGTAACACATCTCGTCGATAATTCGCCATGGACGACATGGCTCGAATGCGTACGATGTCCTCATGCAAGCCGCCGCCGCCAGGTTGTCGTCACCACGGGAACCGGTGGTGCTCTTGCTCGATCACCGCTCGGGAGTCTGTGTCCCGGTCATGCGTGCTGCCCGCCTGAGTGACGCGCTCGACACGTCCCTCCACGTGGTGCTCGCGCTCCCCACCAGGGACGAGCGCTTGTTCCGCGCCCAGGTCTCGTACCTCGTCCGGCTGCTCGAGGCGGTGCGACCGCAGGGCGGCCACGAGCTCGAGGTCGTGCACGGCACGGCGGGAGATGCCGGCATGGCCGCCGCGCGCGAGCGCGACCCTCGAGTCGTCGTGGTCGACGCGGGCGTGGGCACCCGGGACGCCTGTCGGCTCGTCGACGAGCTGGGCGTCCCGGTGTTCGTCGCCCGTGATCCGCGGGCGACGGGAGCGCGGATCGCCGTCGGCGATCTCCTGTCCCGTCGCCCGGAGTCCGGAACCGCCGACGAGCTGCTGGCGCGGGCGCGCGAACGCGACGATGACGTGGTCGTCGTCGGTCACCCGCCCAGCTCGTGGCTGACGCGGCTCACCGGCGATCGCACCGCCGAACGCGTCGTCCGGCGGTGCGCGCGCAGCGTCATGGTGGTCCCGGCGCCGGGCGGCTGAGGCTCCGTTACCGTTCCTTCCGGTACAGCCGGGTCGCGGTCGGCACGGCGATGACCAGGATGATCGCCGCCGAGACGAGCACGCGCAAGGCATCTCCGCCCGCGGGGTGGCCGTGCATCAGGTTGCGCGAGGCGCTCGCCAGGAACGTCACCGGGTTGTTGCCGACGAGCGTCTGCAGCCAGCCGGGCATGGTCGACAGGCCGACGAAGATGTCGCTGGCGAAGGTCAGCGGCATGAGGAAGACGAAGCTCGTCGTCATCACCGACTCGGGCGTGCGCACCAGCATCCCGATGATGATCCACAGCCAGGACAGCGCGAACGCGAAGACGAGCACGAGCCCGACCGCGGCCAGGACGCCGAGCGCGCCGCCGTCGGGACGGAAGCCGAGGATGAAGCCGATGATGAGGATGAGCGCGGTCGCGACCGAGTAGCGGAAGAGATCGCCGAGGAGCGCGCCGAGGAGCGGCGACGGCTGCCAGATCGGCAGCGAGCGGAACCGATCGTACAGGCCCTTCTGGATGTCGGTGTTGAGCCCGACGCCGGTGTAGACCGTGATGAAGACGATGGTCTGCACGACGATGCCGGGCAGGAGGTACTGGATGTACTCGCGCGGCGAGCCGGCGAGCGCGCCGCCGAAGATGTACGTGAAGAGCAGCGTGAACATGATCGGCGTGACCGTCACGTCGAACAGCTGGAACGGCACGTGCTTGATCTTCAGCATCGCGCGCCACGCCAGCGTGACGACCGTCGACAGCGACGACGCGGGGTGCGGGCGCACCTGCCGGGCGAGCAGCTCGTGGGTGCGCTCGCCGGTGGGAAGGGCATCGGCGCTCATGATGGCGTGGCCTCCGGGGCGGGGCTCTCGGCGGGCTTGCCGGTGAGCGCGAGGAAGACCTCGTCGAGGCTCGGGTCGCCGACGGCGAGCTGCGCGACCTCGACGCCGGCCTCGCCGAGCGCGACGAGCACGGCCGCCGC
>JAIOII010000328.1 GCA_019912685.1 Kofleriaceae bacterium | reverse complement strand
CGCGGCGGCCGTCGGGTATGCCGCGTTCGATCTCCTCGAGACCGGTGAAGCGGAGGACAGCATCGGTCGACCCGTGATCACCGCCGGGGCGGGCGCCGTCATCGCCGGCCTCGCGCTGTACGTGTGGGGCGAGTCGGCCGTCCAGTCGCCGCGTCCCCGCGGCGTCGTCGAGCGCATCGGTGTGGCGCCGGTCCTCGGACGTGACACCGTGGCGTTCGCTCTGACCACGCGATTCTGAGCGCCGGGCGCGGCCGTGATAGGCTGGCGCCGATGGAAGAGAGCGACGACGGCAGCCCGGGGTTCGGCGAATCCTCGGGGTTGACCACGCTGTTCGAGGGCGAGTGGGCGACCGTCCGCCGGCTGCGCAAGGGCAAGCTCGTGGTGGTGGCCGGGGCCGATCAGGGCAAGGAGCTCGAGATCATCAAGCCCCGCGTCACCGGCGGGCGCAGCATCATCAGCGACCTCGTCATCGCCGACAAGGCGGTGTCGGGCACGCACTTCGAGGTGGCGGCGCGCGACGACGGCTACCGGCTGCGGGACCTCAACTCGCGCAACGGCGTGTACGTCGGCGACCTGCGCATCCGCGAGGCGTACCTGCGGCCGGGCACGGTGTTCCGCATCGGCCACACGCAGCTCCAGTTCCAGTCGATGCAGGACGTTGTCGAGATCGAGCTGTCGAAGCGCGACCGCTTCGACGCGATCATCGGCGGCTCGGCGGCGATGCGCGAGATCTTCGCGCACCTCGAGAAGGTGTCGCCGTCGGATCTCACCGTGCTCATCACCGGCGAGACCGGCACCGGCAAGGAGATGGTGGCGCGCGCGGTCCACAACACGAGCCCGCGCAAGCAGAAGCCGTTCGTCGTCCTCGACTGCGGCTCGATCCCGCGCGAGCTCATCGAGTCGACGCTGTTCGGCCACGAGAAGGGCAGCTTCACCGGCGCGCACGCGCAGCACATCGGCTGCTTCGAGCAGGCCAACGGCGGCACCATCTTCCTCGACGAGATCGGCGAGCTCGACATCTCGCTCCAGCCCAAGCTCCTGCGCGTGCTCGAGCAGCGCGAGATCAAGCGCGTCGGCGGTGACCGCACGGTCAAGGTCGACGTGCGCGTCCTGGCCGCGACCAACCGCGATCTGCGCGAGGAGGTGAACAAGGGCACCTTCCGCGAGGACCTCTACTTCCGCCTGAGCGTGGTGCACGTCGAGCTGCCGCCGATGCGCGAGCGGCGCGAGGACATCGCCACGCTCGCCAACCACTTCCTGCGCGACATCGCGAGCCGCCGCGGCATGCAGATGACGTTCGGCCCCGACGCGATGGCCGGGATGCTCTCGCACTCGTGGCCGGGCAACGTGCGCGAGATGCGCAACGTCGTCGAGCGCGCCGCCGCGCTCTCCGACGGGCCCGTCATCACGCGCGCCGACCTCGTCTTCGGGCGCGAGATGGGGCCGAGCGTGTCGGCCAGCCACGACCTCGCCAAGGCCGGGGTCGCCGCCGCGCAGCGCGCTGCCGCGCGCGAGGCCGGCGTCGAGCTGCCGCCGGG
>JAIOII010000327.1 GCA_019912685.1 Kofleriaceae bacterium | reverse complement strand
CCGCCGTAGCGCCAGGGCGCCGCCGCGGCCTCCAGCGGCCACGCGTCGCCGAGCACGCGGCAGCGGGTGCACTCGACGTCGGGCGGAGCGGCGAGCGGCTCGGCGCAGCGCGGGCAGGCCGCGCCCAGCTCGACGAGCGTTCCGGTGCACGGGACGCAGAAGGGCTGGCCGCTCTCGACGCGCACGTCGCAGGCGGCGCAGTGCGGGACGTAGACCATCTCGAGGGCCCGGCGGAAGAGCGAGAAGCTCGACATGCCGCCCTTGTCGCCAGCTGCCGGCGTCGGTTGCGTCGCTTCGTGCTACAAACCGCGGCCATGTCCAAGCCTGCGGAATCAGCGGCGGTGAAGGTCATCGCCACCAACCGCAAGGCCTCGCACGAGTTCCACATCCACGAACGCGTCGAGGCCGGGCTGGTGCTCGTCGGCTCGGAGGTGAAGTCCTTGCGCGACGCCAAGGTCGTCATCCAGGACGGCTGGGCGGCGATCGAGAAGGGCGAGGGCTGGCTCTACGGCGTGCAGATCAACGAGTACCCGTGGGCCAACCGCTGGAACCACGAGATCAAGCGCAAGCGCAAGCTGCTCCTGCACAAGGGCGAGCTCGCCAAGCTCGGCGTCAAGACGCGCGAGCGCGGCTTCACCCTCGTGCCGCTGCAGATGTACTGGAAGGGCGCGCACGTGAAGGTCGAGCTCGGCCTGTGCACGCACAAGAAGCTGCACGACAAGCGCGAGGCGAAGCGCGCCGCCGACGATCAGCGCGAGATGGATCGCGCGGCCAAGCGCTCGAAGGCGTGATCAGTCCCGGTGGTACGGCTCGCCGCGCGCGATCTTGAACGCGCGGTAGAGCTGCTCCATCACGAGCACGCGCACCAGGCGGTGCGCGATCGTCAGCCGTCCGAAGGCGACGAGCCGCCTCGCGCGCTTGCGCGCGGCGTCGCCGAGCCCGTCGGCGCCGCCGATCACGAACCACACCGGCGCGCCGCCGCCCTTCATCTCCTCGGCCGCGAGCACGTCCTTCGCGAGCTCGTTGCTCGCCAGGAGCTCGCCGCGCTCGTCGAACGCGTACACGTGCGCGCCCGCCGGCACCGCGTCGAGCAGCGCCTCGATCGTCTTGTGCTCGACGACCTCGAGCGAGCAGTACGGGCGCAGCCGCTTCCGGTACTCGTCCTCGGCGGCGCGCAGGTACTCCTCCTTCAGCCGGCCGACGACGGCGACGGTGATCTTGAGCGCCATGCGTGAGTCACCGTACCCGAAAAACCGTGCGTATCAGCGGCACGGTGCGTGCTTCGTCGTGGTCCGTGCTCGCACGGAGCGCCCGAGAGGCACGGGATTCCGCGGCGGCAGCGCGGCCGGTCCGACCCGCCGCGGTGCAACCGCTGGTGAGCACGTTGCTCGTGCGACCACTGCTGTTTGCAGTGGGGAGCGTGGGCCCCGCGGCGCTCGACGAGCTGTTTCGCGTCACCGGGCTCACGGCCGAGATCTGCGCCGACGCCGACGCGCGGATCGAAGCCGATTCGCTGCGCGCGGCGTGGCGCGAGGCGATCCGGCTGACGGGCGATCCGCTCCTGCCGCTCCACCTGGCGACGGCGCTACCGCCGGGGGCGCTCGGCATCGTCGAGTACCTGGTCCGCTGCGCGTCGACGGTCGGCGAGGCGCTCGCGCTCGGGCTCCGCTACCTCAACATCCTCGACGCCGTGGCGCACGCCGAGCTCGTCGACGGCGAGCGCGAAGCGGAGCTCGAGCTGCTCGTCCTCGTCGACAGCCCGATCCCGCACGAGTCGTGCTTCGCGGCCGTCGTCGGGCAGGGCCGCGTGCTCGCCGGTGAGGGCTTCCGCCCCGTCGCGGTCGACTTCACCCACCATCCGGCAGGCGGCCGCGACGTGTACGAGGCGTTCTTTCGCGCGCCCGTCCGCTTCGGCGCGCCGGCGACGCGGCTGGTGCTGTCGCGCGCGTCGCTCGACGTGCCGCTCGCCACCGCGGATCCCAACCTCCTGCCGATCCTCGTGCGCCACGCCGAGGAGCTGCTCGCGCGGTGCCAGGGGCCGGCGCCGACCATGACCGAGCAGGCGCGCCAGGTGATCGCCCGGCTCCTGCGCCGCAACCAGCACGACGTCGAGCAGGTCGCGGCGGAGCTCGGCGTCACCGCGCGCAGCCTGCAGCGCCGGCTCAAGGAGGAAGGCACGACCTTCCAGGCGGTGCGCGACGAGCTGCGCTGCGAGCTGGCGATCACGTACCTGCGCGGCGGCGCCTCGACCGCCGAGGTCTCGTTCCTGCTCGGGTTCTCGGAGGCGAGCGCGTTCTTTCGCGCGTTCAAGCGCTGGACGGGCACGACCCCGCGCACCGGGTCACTCGATTGTCGCGCGCGGTCATTGGGCGAGGACGGTGAATGAGACGAAATACGCGCCATGAGGAATTTCCGGGCTCTCATGGTTTCAGTTGCATTCGTGATGGGCGCGGGCGCGGGTTGCGGGAACGACCCGACGGCGGGTGAGGACCACGACGACCACGCGCTCGAAAGCCTGCGCTTCGAGGGCGAGGAGCTCGTCGCGTTCCTCGCCGGCGGCGCCAGCCCGCCGGTGGAGGTCGCGAGCGGCTTCCGCCGCGTCGGCCTCCTCTGGGACGCGACCGACGCGGGCGCCCTCGAGGTGCGCACGAGCCTCGACGGCGCGGCGTGGAGCGAGTGGTCGGCCCCGGCCATCGTCTCGCAGGAGGAGGTCGCGCACGCCGGTCACGTCGACATCGCCGACGCCGACGCCGGCGCGATGGCGCTCTGGCTCCAGGTGCGCGTGCCGGCCGGCAAGGCGGCGCCGACCTTCCTCGTGATCGAGCCGATGCCCGACATCCCGGCGGCGTTCGATCCCGACTACGTCGCGCCCGACACCGACGAGGACACCGAGGCCGCCTTCTGGTGGGACGAGCAGCCGACGCCGATCGGGACCCTGCGCGTGTACTCGCGCGCCGACTGGGGCGCACGCGCGCCGCGGTGCGCGTCGAGCTCGATGAACCCGGTGCGCGCGACGATCCATCACACGGTCACGCCGACCAGCGACTCGCTGTCGCCGCAGGCGCGGCTGCGCCAGATCCAGGCGTTCCACCAGAACAGCCGGGGCTGGTGCGACATCGGCTACAACTACCTGGTCTCGCGCGACGGCCGCGTGTGGCGCGCGCGGGGGCCGACGACGGTCGGCGCCCACGTCGCCAACGCCAACACCGGCAACATCGGCATCTCGATCATCGGCACGTACACGTCGACGCGGGTGACCGCGACGCAGATGTGCAGCACGGCCAAGCTCCTGCGCCGGCTCAAGGAGGCGTACGGCATCAGCCTGGCCCGCTCGAACGTGCGCGGGCACCGGCAGTACGGCGGCACGGCGTGCCCGGGGAACGCGCTCTACGGCCAGATCGACGCGATCCTGCGCAAGGCCAGCCGCGGCTGCCAGGTGAACTGATGCGACCCTGGCGAGCTCGCGCGGCGGCCGCGGCGGCGGTCGCCGGCGTCGCGGCGATCGCGTACGTCGCGATGCGTGACGCGCGCACGGGCGGC
>JAIOII010000326.1 GCA_019912685.1 Kofleriaceae bacterium | reverse complement strand
TCCATCTCGATCACCGAGGAGGCGACGTCGGCGATGGCGCGTGGGTCGGCGGCGGGCGCCACCGCGAGGGACATGCGCGCGCGGCGCGGCGAGGGCGTCCGGGCCGCCGTCGCCGGCTCGCAGCTCTCGTCATCGGGCTCGTCTTCGACTTCCTCTTCCTCTTCGAGGTACGCGTCGAGGCGATCGTGGAGGGCCTTGCGGGTGCGCCGATCGAGCCGGGGACCGTCGAGGGTCGCCTTCACGGTGCGGACCGACGCGCCGGTCTCGCCGTCCTTCACCCACAGCTTCACGCGCAGGGAGTCGTGCGGGCCGCGGCGGACCTCGCCCTCGACCACCACATCGACGCGGCCGCGCGCGCCGGGCTTCACGATCGTGCAGCGCGTGGCGATCTCGTCGCGCACCTCGGCCCGCACGGCGCGCCGGCTCGGGCCCTCGAAGGGCCGGACCTCGGCGCGGCACTCGGTGCGCGCTTCGCTCGCCGCGCCGCACAGCGCGACGCCGACCGCGAGCGCGATCAGTCGACGCACACGCCACCTCCATCGCTGCTCGCGTGCGCGCAGTGCGTCGCGTCGCCGGCGGCGGCGCCGAGGTGGAAGAGGCGGCACTGCACGGTGTCGCCGTCGGCGTCGCCCTGGGCGCCGGTGGTCGCGAAGGCCGCGCACGCGCTCTCGCATGCCGCGTGACTGGCGTAGAGCGCGTTGGCGCCGGTGCAGTGGGCCATGGCCAGGTCGCAGTAGTTCGTGCACCAGGTCCCGCACACGCCGCCGCCGGTGGGCCCCGCGTGCAGGCAGTGCGTCGCCGGCGCGTCGGCCGCGGCGCCGGCGTGGAACACCCGGCAGCCGATCGTGTTGGTGTCGCTGTCGTCGAGGCTGCCCGCCGCGAAGCCGCCCGTGTCCTCGCAGTACTCCATGCACGCGGCGTGGCTCGCGTACTGCGCGTCGGCGCCGGTGCATGCGTTGGTCACGTCCTCGCAGTAGTCGGCGCAGCTCGGCCCGTCACCGCCGCCGGGCGGCGGCGCCTCGCCGACGCCACAGCTCGCGAGCACCGTCGAGAACACCACGATCCGTGACGCGCTGGTCATCCATCCCATACGTCGCTCTTCGAGCAAGCCGCGGACCAGCGCGCGTCATCGACAAGCACGCGAGTTGCGGAGCGCGTCGCGCCGCGCCGGGGACGCGAGACTCCAAGCCCCGCGGGAACGCCGGCCTCGGCGTCGGCCCCCGGGGCCAGTCGCGAAACTTGAAAAGGCAGATGTGATGGGTGACGACAGGCCAGGCGTCCGGCCCGCCAACGTCGATAAAAGCCGGGCAATATCAACATCTTGCGATTGACACGCAACCGGACGAAGGAACCGACGAAAACGCTCGCATGGACCCAAGGGAAGTACCGTCCTCTCCCCTCGATCCCGTCATGCAGGAGGTCTTCGCGTTACTCGATCGCCTGGCGGTTGCGCGAAGCCCGGTGGTCCTGCAAGGCGAGACCGGCGTGGGCAAAGAGGTCGCCGCTCGATACCTTCACGATCGGTCGCCGCGGAGCCAGGGGCCCTTCGTGCCGGTCAACTGCGCCGCGATCCCCGAGCACCTCGCGGAGAGCGAGCTCTTCGGGTACGAACGCGGCGCGTTCACCGGCGCGAGCGCGGCCCGCGTCGGGCTCCTCGAGGCCGCCGACGGTGGCACCCTGTTCCTCGACGAGATCGGCGAGCTGCCCGCGACGACCCAGGGGCGTCTCCTCCGGGCGGTCGATGGAGGTCGCGTTCGCCCGCTGGGGACCAGGGCCGAACGAACGATCGACGTTCGCCTCGTGTCCGCGACGAATCGCGACCTCCTCGACGAGGTCCACGAGAAGCGGTTCCGGAAGGATCTCGCGCACCGCGTCGGTGCCGTGTTCATCCACATCCCGCCGCTCCGCGACCGCCGTGTCGAGATCCCTCACCTCGCGCGGACGCTGCTCGATGCCGAGCGTTCGCGGATGGGCCGCCGGAGCCTGCAGATCACGGCCGAAGCGATGGCTCGCCTCCAGGCTCACGATTGGCCCGGGAACGTCCGCGAGCTGAAGCACGTGATGGAGCTCGCCGCCGCCATGACGCCGCCGGAGGCGATCGAGGTCGGCGTCGACGATGTCCTGCTCGACGGTTGTCGGCGTGTCGACCGCGACCGGCCTTGCGAGGTCACGCCTTCGCCCTGCACGACGCGCGAGTTCCAGCCCATCGAGCTCCAGGTGCGCGACCTCATCCGCTCGCAGATGATGCTGGCGCTCGCGACCACCCACGGGAACCAGGCCGAGGCTGCTCGCCTCCTCGACATGCCGAGGCGCACGTTCGCGATGCGGATGAACCAGTTCCGGATCGACGTCACCACGTTTCGTCGGCGGAGCTCCGGCTCGCCGCGGACCTAGCAACCGTTGCCCATGTTGCAGAGCTTGCTCATGCCAGCCGAGCAACGGTTGCAGCAATGGCGTTCGTGCCGGCGTGTCCGCGCTCGCCGAGCGGTCCCTTCGCTGGCACCGTCGTTGCCAGGAGGGCATCGCGGAGGAACCGACGATGCGCTTCGGACGACCCGGCCCCATTGCCATCCACGCACTCATTCTCTGCGCCGCCGGTGCTGCGAGCGCGCAGGTACGCCCCATCGACTTCAAGTCACGCGAGGCAGCGGAGGGCCGCAACTACGCCGAGCGGATCACCGCGTCGCTCGCCGTCGGCAAGTCGTCTGGGCAAGCCAGCTACGCGTACGGCTTCGGCCTGCCCGCTGGCCGGGGCGTGAGCCCTGCTCTTGCCCTCTCGTACTCGTCGGGCGGCAGCGTCTCGGAGGTCGGCACCGGCTGGGCGCTGACGATCCCCATGATCGAGCGGAGCTCGAAGCATGGTGTCCCGACCTTCACCACCGCGGACACGTTCCAGTACCGCGACGGGCACTCGGCGACCGAGCTGATCGCGACGGGAGAGCTCACGAGCGACGGCTGGACCGTCTACCGCGAGCAGAGCGAGAGGTCGTTCGCGCGGTATCTGCGCAAGAACAACACCTGGCGGATTCTCTTCAAGGAGGGAACTCGATACGAGCTGGGAACACTCGTCGGGAGCCGACGCGGCCCGAACCGGAGCTTCGACTCCGGAACCGCGGCGTGGATGCTCGCGCGGATCGCCGACACCCACGGCAACGTCGCGTCGTACACGTACGCCGACGGGAGCGGTCAGCAGTCGCTGCTCCGGTCGATCGCGTACACGAGCAACCCCGGCATCGGCCTCGCCCCGACCTATGTCGTGACGCTGCAGTGGGAACCGCTCTTCGGCGTGGCGAACGAGACGATGACCTCCTTTCGCCGCGGCTACAAGGAGAGCTTCGGGGTGGAGCGCCTCGCGTCCGTGACGATCGCGGCCCCCGCGATCGACACGGCGAACAGCCCGGCCAAGGTTCCGGCGAGCTCGCCGACGAGCATCACGCACACGATCACGCACGAAGCCGTCACCAGCGAGGGCATCACCACGTATCGCGTGTCGCGAATCCAGCCCGCGGATCGGCCCGAGCTCGTGTTCGCCTACTCCGACCCTTGGTGGAGTCCATCGGAGTTCGAGCCGGCGGAGATCAAGTACGCGTTCCCGGAGGCGCCGAGCGACGTGATGGCCGACAGCCTCGGGCGGACCGAGACCGAGCTCGAGCCCTACCCGCGAACGTGGACCCGCGTCGTCATGGCGGACGTGACCGGCGACGGTCGTCCGGACCTGATCGACGCGAAGACCGAGTGTTCGAACGAGCGATGGATCGTCTGGCGCAACACCGCGTCGGGTTTCGAAGCCGAGCGCTGGGCCGCTCCCGCGGTCCCCGATGGAGAACGGCGAGACCGCTGCGCGCTGCGGGTCACGGAAGCCTACGACGACGTCACGAACATCACCTGGCAGGAGCTGGTGGACTTCACGGGGGACTCGCTGCCGGACCTCGCCTACTGGGACGCCGCCAAGATGTGGCTGTGTCCCGGCAACGGGCATGGCTTCGAGGCGTGCGTGCTCTGGGGGGCATTGCCGTTGGGCGTGACCCCAGGCGTCTTTCGCCGGGAGTTCACGGCCTTCGAGAACATCTCGGCGACCGATGTCGATCTCATGGACTTCAATGCCGACGGCTTCGTCGACCGCGTCAGCACCTCGATCGGCTCGTCACCACCCACGATCCACGTCGTGTACAACGACCGCGGTCAGGGCTGGGGGGAGCTTCGAGAGTACGCGCTGCCGCATTGCAGTGCCGTCCCGGGGTTCATCAGCTGCCTGCGCCTCACCGAGCGCATCGTCGCCGATGACGCGAACCGCATCCTGTGGAACGACATGCGGGACATCAACGGCGACGGCCTCCCCGACTTCCTGCGGACGGACACGAGAGGCGGTGGCATGGCGGTTTCCTGGGGCACCGGCGGGGACTACGGACCGACACGCTGGCTGCCCGGCGCTCCGCCCGCGGTCGGGTTCGGGCATGAGTCCGGTGGCGGCGACTATCGCGCGCTCCTCGACCTGGTCGACCTCAACGGGGACGGCCTTCTCGACGTCATGGAGCACGGCCTCGACGGACAGCTCACGGTTCGCTTCGGCTACGGCGGTGGCTGGGACTTCGTCGAGCACTTCTATGCCCTGGGCTCCGATCCGCCTGGATCGAGCTATGCAGCACCGAGCCTGAGTAACCAGGTGAGCGTCAGTCCCAAAGAGGTGGAGACGCGGAGCATGGTCGTCGACATCAACGGCGATGGCATCGCGGACTTCGTGACCAGTCCGCTGACCAGCCAGGTCGGTGCAGGAAGCGTCCTCGTGAGGTCGTTGTCGTATCGCGCGCCTCGCTACCTACTCCGGGCCTCATCGCTCGGCGGAAACGTCCTCAACGAGATCCAGTACCAGCCTCTGCCGGGAGCTTTGCCGTTCGCGATCCACGTGCCTCGCACGCACACCGTTCGCCGGGCGCCGCTCCACGCTGGAGAGCCGACGAGC
>JAIOII010000325.1 GCA_019912685.1 Kofleriaceae bacterium | reverse complement strand
ACGAGGTCAGTAGCGTGGTCACGAAGGGATCGTTTTGGTCTCTTCAAGGGGGTTCCTCCTCGGTCTCGCAACCAAGAGGTTCCCCCTTCTTTCTTGGAGGCCCAAGAAACCGGCTTCTACACAACTATAGAGACACGACCGGGCGGCGCGTCAACCGCGGCGTCCGTACCGTCGATCGCGTCGATGGCTGTCCCTTGGGCGTCACCGGGCGCTTCCGGGTCAGTCCCGCACCCAGCGACGACGGCGATCAATACAAGTGCTCTACGCATGGTCGAACCAGCGATCCAATATTCGTTCCGGAAGGGTCTGCCAATCGTATCAGCGTGTTGCACTCACTGCCGCCTGTCTCGATTCGCGACGGGCAACAGGAGTAGCCGGTTCTCCTGACTCCGTCAGGGACGATCGTACGTGACCTGAACGCCCGCGATCCGGTGGTTGGTGAAATCGGGCGTCGGCCCGCCGTTGGCGCGCAGCACCACGTTGTACAGCTCGAACGAGTTCACCATCTGCGTCAGGCCCGACAGCGTCAACGTCTGAATGCTTCCGTTGCCTGGTGAGGTCACGCTGCCGACGAGCGCCGAGCCGCTCGAGAACGACGAGGTCGTCACGGTGCGGTGCAAGTACATCGAGATCGTGTTTCCGATGCCGCCCGTGTCCTGGATGCGCGCGCTGACGGACTTGATCCGGTCGCCGACGTTCAGGGTGATCGGGAAGTAGACATCCTGGTTGTTCACCGGGCCGAACCAGCACTGCGCCGCGGCACCAACCTGTCGCGAATACCTCCAGCCGGTCGAGCTCGTCGCCGGATGCCCAGACATGCCGCTACTGGCGTTGACCGGGGTGCCAGCCGACGCCGGCAACTGCAACGTGCGATCGCCGTGCTTGTAGTCGCCGGTTCCCGTGACGATGACGTGTTGGTTGCTGGCGACCGTGAGCGAGCCGACGGTCGCGCCGCCCGTGACACCGAGCGTGCCGCCGACGGTCGTCGCACCCGTCACGCCGAGCGTGCCGCCGACGGTGGCGTTGCCCTGGAGCGCCGCCGTCTGCCCGCTCGGGACCGTGAGACCCCCGCTGGCCGTCACAGCGCCGCTTACACCCAGCGTGCTGCCGATGGTGGCGGCGCCAGTGACGCCGAGCGTACCGCCGACGGTCGTCGCACCGGTCACGCCGAGCGTGCCGCCGACGGTGGCGTTGCCCTGGAGTGCCGCGTTCTGTCCGGTCGGTACCGTCAAGCCGCCGCTGGCGGTCAATGCGCCGCTCACGCCGAGCGCGCCGCTGAGCGTGGTCGCGCCGGCGACGCCGAGCGTGCCACCGACCGTGGCGTTGCCCTGAAGCGCCGCGTTCTGTCCGCTCGGAACGGTGACGCCGGCGCTGGCCGTTAGCAACCCACCGGCCGTCACGGGACCGGTGACACCGAGCGCGCCACCAACCGTCGCAGCACCCGCGACGCCCAGCGTGCTGCCGACCGTGGCAGCACCGGTCACACCGAGATTGCCACCGACCGCCACGTCTCCGGTCGTGGCGACCGTCGGCGCGCTGACGGCGCCGCCTGGACTGATCGTGAGGCCACCGGCGACCACCGACTCCGCCGTGAACGTCGCCGGATCGTGGACGTACTGGATCCACTGGTAGAGCTGGTTGAGCAGCCAGTTGATGTGCGCCGCCGCGGCCTCGGTGCCGGGCACGAAGCCCGTGTCCTTCACCCCTTCGGGCGGCTCCGACATCACGGCGGCGCCGGTCGCCCAGCGAGGTAGCTCGGGAGGTTTGCTGACGGGCATGGTGTTCTCCTGCGTGGACTGCGCAGCTAGGTCCAGTCGCCGCCGTTCCAGCCCGGCGGCGTGTCCCAGCGGAGCGGCGTGATCGGCTCGGGTGTCGGCGCCTCGACGACCTCGTCGACGTGGAACGTGCGGTCGAAGCGGAGACCGCTCCACCCCTCGCCATTGCCGATGGTCCGCTTGCGCGAGATCCAAAGGTGGCTGGCGCCGCTCGACGAGCGCGCCCACCGAGCGAAGCGAATCACCCGTGTGCCCTCGCGTGGCACCTCCTCCTCGCGGATGCGATACGGTGAGCCGGGCGGCAGCGACGACGGGCGCAGGATGCGGCTCCACGGCTGCGGGGCGACGAGCGGCGCGCCCGGCTCGCCATCCGGCGCCAAAAGGGCCGCCATCTCGAGCGCCACCTGTCCGCTGCCGATGGGAGGCACCGCGGCGGCGTGGAAGGGAATCCAGTGCGCCGGCACGTGCGTCTGGACCTGGTAGCGCAGCGGCGCGATGCCTGTCGATGCTGGCGGCGGAGGCGTGTCGACGCGTTCCTGCCCGGGCCGAGCACGGCCGATCGGACTCTCGGTCGATCGCTCGACCGCCCACGCGAGGTTGGCCGTCTCGTCGCGCAGGAAGCGAACGTCTTCGATCGGACGGCCGTCCTGCACCACGCCCGCGGCGCTATCGACGACGAGATGACCGTGGCCGAGCCCGCTGATCGAGAAGAGCGACCAGCGCTTGTCCGACGTCACGTCGCTGTCGACGTCCTCGACGCGCGGCACCGCGGTCTGGACGCCGAAGACGTCGACCACCGTGAGCTCGCTGCGGCACAGCGTGCCGGCCGGCTGCTCGAACGGCACCAGGAACCAGTCGTTCCCGTGCACGAGCATGAAGTCGACGAGCACCATCCCGATCAGGTCGCGGCGATCGAGCCGCAGCGCGCCGATGTCGACCCGCCCGTCCTCGAAGTCCCAGAAACGTTCGTTGGCCATCCCGCGGAACTTCACGTGGCCCGGGATCACGCTACGCGTGATGTCCACGCGCGACGGCGCTGGCAGACCAGGCGGAGCGCCTTCGCTCGTGGCGTCGAACGCATACCACGTCAGATCGCCGCTACGATCGGGATGGGCATCGAGGACCGCAGCGGAGACGCTGCCACTCTCGCCGGGCTGGCCGGTGAATACCCTCAGCTGGTGATCCAGCCGATCGGCGCGCCACGAAGGCGAATCGGCAGCGCCGACAGACGCAGCGCCGGGGTGGACGCTCTCAACGGCGGCGCGAAACTGTTGCACCGCAGAGCTCGCAGCAGCCCATCGCGGTTGCGGCACGGTGCCCGGCACGCCGGGCGGCGGCTCAGGTGGCGGTTGCGGCGCTGCGAGGCTCGCCTGATACACGACGAGGCCGTCGATCACGCGGCCCTGCCACAACGCCCGCAGTCGCGCCGAGCGAACATCGTCGGGGAACGCCGCCGGCGCGGCCCCGATCGGAAACGCGTCGAGCCAGTGCGTCCGGATATCGGACACGCCGTAGAAGGCGAGCAGGATCTCGAGCAAGTTCCCCAGCTCGACCCGCAGCGTCACGTCCTCCGGCGAGAACGGCTCGGCGAGCGCGGCGCTCTCGAGCGGGGGTGAGCCAACCGACATGGGCGTCGGCGCGCCGTTGGCGCCCTGCCACCCGAGCACCGGGCTCACCGCGGCGGCGATCCGCACGTACGCCGGAGTTCCGGCGTCCTCGCCGGCGAATTCGCCCAGCTGCCACTGCCTCGCGAGGAACCACGCCGGATCGCGAACGCGCGCCGCTAGCGCGCCCGCCAGATCGTTCGAGCGCGCGCGAGGTTCGAGACGATTCCAGTACGTGATGGACGGCATCTCTTCACTCCGGCTCGAGGACCTGGGTCTCCTGGATGCGCATCTCGCCGAGCGGCGACCGGATGGCGTCGTCGGCGACGTTGGCGGCAAGGTAGATGCACGGAAGCAGCGTGCGGAGGTCGCCGAGCAGATCGGAGTCGACGGCGCGCATGCGCGCGACGTCGAACGCCTGGGCGATCGACTGCTCGACGATCCACAGCGCCCAGCTCGTGATGTCGGGCGACGGCGGCGCCACCGCGAGCAACACGCACTGCGGTGCCTCGGCCCCAGGTGCCTGGTGGTGCACGGCGAACGAGGTCATGCGGCTCGCCGCGGGAATGGTCTCGGTCCATTCGTCCACGAGGAGTCCCGCCCAGCTGCCAGTGAGACCGAACCCCGTGGGTTGGTGGAGCGCGATGGACACGGTGCCGGCCTTCGGACTCGACGGCGCACCAGGGGTGAAGGCACGACCGATCCATGGCGCGCCTTGTTCGTAGGGAAGCTGGGCGATGCTGAAGAACATGCCGGTCGGCGATGCCGCGGCGCCGGTGATCGCATCGCTGGTCAGCTGGACGAGTCGCAAGCGATCCACCGGTTCGCGGACCCGAGCCACGCGCTGAATCCAGCAGCGCGTCTCGATCGGATCGCCCACGGGCGTGCCGAGCGCGGTTTCCAGCTGGCTGCGGTTCGAGGGCGTGAACGGGACGAGAACCGGCAGCTCGGTGCCGAAGAGCGCCGCCAGCTTGTCGGTCGCGTTTGCGGCGGCATTCGCGGCCACGTGGCGTTGGGCCAGCTCGGCCTGTACGGCGGCGCCTTGCGTGAGGAGCGCCGCCCGCGCGTCCTCGTTGGCGCCGAGCAGATCGACGGGCTTGGCGCCACGCACGCCGAAGTCGGCCGCCGTCCACAACGCCGTCCGCAGCACGTCGAGACTGTTCGGCTGCGGCGTCGGCGAGGCAGCGTCGGCGATCGCGGCGTCGAGCTCGCCGCGCACGTCGGCGAACCGCGTGAGCGATGCGGTGACGCGAGCGTCCATCTCGGCGGTGTCGGGCGCGTGGCTGACGCCGCCGTCGTGCGGCATGCGTAGATCGTTGCCGCCGAGCGGTCGCGCGCCTCGCACCAGCTCGCCGACGAGTCGGGCCGTCTCGAGAGCTTCTTCGAAGCTGTCGACCGACGCCGGCCACGGCGGCTCGCTCGGACGTCCGAAGTCGACCGTGATCGGGTCGGTGATGCCGGCGACCGTCGCTTGAACATAGGAAATGACCCGCGCAGACAGCTCGCCACCATCGGGTCCCGTGCGCTGCGCCAGCACGACGAAGTCGATGGCGCCGAGCCCGAGCTCCTGCATCGTGACGACGGTCGTCGACGCGCCGTGGATGGCACGACAGCGAATCGCGTCCGGATCGCCGAGCAGCCGGCCGACCCAGCCGTCGAGGCGCGGCTCCGCCACGCATCGCGGGCGGGTGGTGGACCAAGGCGAGGAGGCCGGCGCGGTACCGAGCACGATCGCCACGCGATGGGTGAAGGACAGCCCGGAGGTCGGGCTCTCCACGATGCCCGGCGACGGCAGACTGCCGGTGCCGGCCATGCTCGCCAGGTTCGCGGCGGCCCGGTCGGTATTGCCGCGTACGACCTGGTACACCGACTCCGCGGCCAGGAGGTCAGCGGCCGCGTCGACGTCCTCTTCGAGCAGCCGCAGGCACGTCTCCACGCCCGGCCGATCCGCCGAGGTCACCACGGGCATCTTCGTCGCATCGCTCCATGGGATCGCGGGCAGACCGAACAGCGTGTCGCGCAAAGCCAGCCCGTGGACCACGTTGCGCGCCGCGATCTGCTCGCTGGGAGCCTCGACCGGCGCGTCGGGTATGCGGTCGATCGGATACATGCGGCGGAACGGCGCGATGTAGCGATCGAGTCCGCGGTCGTGCATCGCGCGCTCGAACCAGTAGCCGAGAACGGCCCCGGCGGGCTGACCCTGGCGCACCCCTTCGAGCAGCGCGAGCGCGCGCCGCACGCGGCGGGACGAGAGGTCGAAGGCGACCTCCTCGGCGCGGTTGCGCGTGAGGTACGCGTTGCGCAGGAGCGCCGCGGCGGCGGCGTGCGTGGCCGACGGCGCGTGGATGAAGCCGCCCGCGGTGCCCGGCAAGGGCGCCGTGCGGCGCCGCAGGTTCTCGACGAAGGCGTAGGCGCCGAGATAGACCCCGGTGGCGTTGTCGGAACGCCGCTCGTCGAGTCGCCATGCGGCGAGCGACGTGTTCCAGGCGTCGAGACGGTGCGAACAGACATCGAGCGTCTCGGTCAAGAGGCGCTCGAGCTCGGCCGTCGGCACGTTCTCGAGCGTGGCGAGCGCAGCGAGGTGCGCACGCACCGGCCCGCGGCCGTTGTCGTCCTCCGGTTGTTCGGGAAGCGTGAGCAGCCAGGTGCCGAGCGGCGCGCCGTTCGTGAGGCTCGGCAACGGCGCCGCGTAGCGCTGGCGTGGACTGAGGCGGTTCAAGGTGCCGGGCGCGATGTGGAACAGCTCGACCTCGCGGCGATCGGCATCGGTCGCTGCCGGGTCGAGCCCCACGGCGATGCGACCGTACTCGACCAGCGCGCCGTGCTTGAGCAAGTGATAGAGCAGGGGACGCGCGTGCATCACGGGCGAGGGCACGGGTGGGTCGAGGAGGTCGATCGACTGCGCCGAACCGATCTCCGCGATGTAGTTGTCGGCGAGCGGCTGGTCTTCGGACAGAGGATCGGCCGTCACCAGCGGCCGGTTGATCCGTCGCGCGTCCTTTGCGAACGTCATGGTCGCCACGCGTGGCGTGCCGTCGAGGCCAGCCTTGTTCAACGCGTCGGCGACGAGTGCCGCGCGCGCGAGAGCGTCGAGATCTGGAGCCATGCCGAGGAGCTGCAGCGCGGCACGGACGTACGCCGGTCCCATCACCTCGCGTAGGCGCGCCTCGCGGGCGCTGGCATCCACGGCCAGGATGCCCAGCAAGTCGGCGTCAGGTTCGGACGGCGTCTTGCCGACCCGCGCGACACCGCCGAGCCGCGCGAGCATGTGCGGCTGCCACTGCACGAGCCGCTGTGCGAGCGCGATGTCCAACGGCTCGACGCCGTTCGCAAGCGGTGTGACCGGCAGGATGCCATAGGGCACGTTACCGATACGGAACGCGGGCAGGGGCCCGCGGCCGCGCACGAACCGGATGAAGTGCGTCCGGATGGCGTCGATGGTGCCCGGGGTGATGAGGGGCTGGACGCCCGGTCGCACCGACATCATCTGCTCGAGGTAGTACCCGAGCGTGCAGGGCCACAGCGCCTGGTTCATCGCGCGCGCTCGATCTTGCTCGAAGCGATCGGCCCCTTCGACGTGATCGAACGCCTCGACGTCGATGCCCAGAGCCTTGGCCAGCGCGGCGCCATCGCTGTCCGCACCGGCGAGCGGCGCGCCACGCTCGATCGCGAAGCTGCGCTCGGCGTCGTCGGGAGGCGGGTACCCCGATGTGCCCTCGGACGAGTTGTTGGTCGGCGTTCCTTGTCGCACCAGCGCGAGACCGCGCGTCTTGCGATGGTTCGCGAGCAGCGCGCGCAATCGCGCCTGGGCGTCGGCGGCGTTCAAGGTGGTCTTCACGCCGTACACGATCAGGCGGTCGAAGCCGTTGTCGAGCTCATCCTGCTCGATCGGGATCCGCATGCCCATGCCGGCGGTCACGGCGGCATCGAAGTCGACCGTCCAGAGCAACGCCGGCTCGACCGCGAGCCCGTCGTGATCGACGAGCTCGGGTGCCCCCTCGGCGATGTCGCGACGGAACGATAGCGCCAGTGGCTCGACGATGGCGGATCCCGTGAAGCGCAGCACTTCGCTGCCGCCGCGATACCCGACCACGATCCAGCAATCGGGGAGCACGCGCGTCGTCGCCGTCTGCGGTGATGGCGCGGCCGGTGGATCGGCCCAGACAGGCTCGCCAGTCGGCCGCGTCACCAAGTTATCGGGCTCGTTGTCCTCGATGAGACCGGCGGCGACGTGCGCGGGGTAGCGCCGGAGGATGCGCCGCCAGGCATCGAGCTCGTTCGCCGGATCCCACGCCTGGCGCCAGAACTCGCGCGCGGCCTCCGCGGCGTCGCTGGTCAAGAGATGACCGAGCTCGGCGGCGATCTCGTCGGGGTAGACGCGGACCAAGAGCTCGTGCGGCGGGCCGGCAACGAAGCGCGTCTCGATGCGCACGGGCAGGAGCGCGATCGGGTACTCCGGCAGGAGTTGCTGGATGTCGACGGCTGGATCAGGCATGGCTCACGGCGGCAGCAAGACGGACCCGTGCATCGCGACACGCACGGGACGCTGGTAGGTGATAAAGGCGTGATCGGCGCCGCGCGCCACCGGCCCCGCGCCGGTCACGTGCCATCCGGCGCCTTCGTCGTCGATCGTGCTGGTGTCCGGCAACGACGACGCCAGATCGATGTACTGAATGGCGGCGAGAGCCTCGGGCGTGGCGGCGAGGTGCGTCCAGGCGAGGTCGTCCCAGGTCGCCGGCGGATCCTCGCTGGACACGTCGAGACCGAACCGCGGCTCCCCGGGCTGCTCCTCGAAGACGAAGAACCAGCCGGGATTGGTCTCGTCGCCGCGTACATCCTCGAGCGCGAGGTCGAAGCCGAAGAACGCGACGTCGGGATCGAGCCGGCCGCCGAACACCGGGCGGCGCTGGGCGCCTGCCTGCTCGGGCGGCACAAGCGTGCGCTCGCCGACCGGTCCCTGAGCACGCTGCGCATAGACCAGCGTGCCCGGATAACGACGCAGCACTTCGCCACGCACGAGCAGCACGAGATGTGTCGCGTCAGGTGGTACCGGACGCGGACTGTGGCTCCCGAGCTCCGACGAGGAGGCCCACTGGTCGAGGCGGGTGATGTCCTTGGCGGTCTCGGGGACGGGCGTCGACCAGAGCCCGGCCGGATCCCAGAACTGACGGAAGTAGCTGCCGCGCTGATCGGTCGGGAACTCGCGCCACAGGAGCTCGCGCGCCATCTCGTGGTTGAGCCCGACCATGTAGGCCTCGATGAAGGCCGGATTGGTGACGGCGAGCGCGACGCTGTTGGCCGACACGTCGCCGAGCCCGGGCAGGATCCAGTCGGGCGATCGCGCCGCCAGCGGCTGGTACATCGGCCGTTCGAACTCCGGGTGCGCCATCACCGGCTCGATCGGATCGGGCGGATTCCAGGTGAAGCCCGGCTGCAACGTGAGTCGATCGAGCATCGCGGCGGGGATGGTCGCCGCCGGGTCGACCGCCGCAGCGACGGCGGCTCGCAACGCGGGCATGTCGAGGCGGCGGAGGATCTCGCCGTCAGCGGCAGCGACGTTGCGGCCGTCGAGCGCGATCGCCGCCGCGCGGAACCGCGTCATCGACGGCGGCTCTGGGTTCCCCCCGAGCGGATCGTCATCGGGTGGATTCCCGTACTCGACGTCCCACGGGAAGTTCTTGATGTCGGCGATCGGCGCCGCATCGTTGACCTCGTCCGCCTCGAGCGGTTCGTCGAGGGCGGATGGCCAGCCATCGAGGCCGATGATCCATTGCCACGTCGGCAGTGCCGGCGAGGACGGCGGTTCCGCAGCGAGCACGGTGTCGTACGCACCGGCGTTGACCTGGCTGACGACGGGTGCCTGCGGCAGGACGGCGCGGCCCTGCCGCCGCCCGAGCGGACCGAGCGGGCGGCCGACACGCCGGAACGCGCTCCCCACCAGCGCGAGTCGGGGCGGGCTTGACTTCGCGAGCGCGCGCACGGTCTTGGTCGCCGGGCGGATGTGGCCGAGGGTCGGTGCGGTGAACGCGAGCACGCCATCGGCCGTCGAGGGCTGGACGAAGCGCAGGTGCAGTCGTTCGCCGATCGCGCGGGCGAGCTGCGCCTTGCGCAGCTGATCGTTCGCCTCGCGGATCCCGGCGAGTTGATCCCACGCCGACGCCATCAGCTCCTCTTGCAGCTCCTGCACGACCTCGGTGCCGAGCGCGGCGCCGATGCGCTTGCGCGGATCGCGGTTGAGATCGTCGAACCACACGGGCGGCGAGCCCGACTGCAAGCGCCAGCTGCGCGCGTGCCACATGCCATAGAGCGGCGGCGCGACGAGGGGCGTGCCGCCGTTCTTGCGCACGACATCGGGGTAGTCGAGCAGCGCCGCGAGTCGCTGGACGAAGATCGACCGCTCGCCTTGATCCGCGGGCCACAGCCAAGGGTCCGCGGCCGGCGCACGCAGGGCGCCACCGAGCGGCACGGGCTCGACGGCGGCGAGCGGCAACGTCCCGGGCTGGCTCACGTCGAGCGGGCGAGCGCCGACCGTCGGTGGCAGGGGCCGGGGCTCGAGCACCCGCACCAAGGTCTCGAAGTCGCCGCCATGGCCGGTGCCGAAGCGCCACCGGTAGTAGACCGGCAGCTCGAGCGCCGAACCGAGCTGGTCTCCGTCCCACGCCGGATCGAGCGCATCGATTGACGTCCCGAGCGGAAGGCCGAGGCCGGCGCGCCGTCCGACCTCGAACGTCGGCACCAGCATCGCCCAGTAGGTCGTCGCACCGTCGAGACGGCGGGGACACAGGAATCGCGCCACGGCGCGGGACGGGTGGTCGGTGATCACGTCGGCCGAGGTGTCCTCGTCGTCGCCGCTCACCTGGACATGGACCCACGCCCACGACTGATCGACGCGAGGCATTGGCATTCCCGCGGCGAGCGTCACCTTGCCCGCGGCGCGGCCTCCGGTCAGGGGCTGATAGGTGGCCTCGTCCTCGCGCACCACGATGAGGCACAGCCACGGTCGAAGGCGCCCGGTCGCGTTCGCAGCGCGCGGTGTGTACCGCCACGGAAGATCGACCTGATCGACCTCGACAAGCGGGAAGTAGTTCGGCTCGGCGTCGCGGGTCTCCGGCGGTGGCCACGCGCGAACGATCGCGCGTGGGTCGAAGGCGACGACGTCTCCGGGCCCGAGTAGCTCGAGCTCGAGCTCGGCGGCGTCGACGTCGTTGTTGAAGCGGACGGCGACCGGCACCTTGACGCGTGCCGGCGCGGTGACGCCCATGTCCGGCGCGTCGATCACCGCCGCGGCACCGCGCCTGGCCCATGACAGGAATCGGATCGCGGCGCCGGTCTGGCTCATGCTGCGGCCTCGAAGCGCGGCACCACCTGCAGGGAGCCGGCAGCGGCGGGGTTGTCGGCCAGGTGCTTGCGCAGGGCGAGCTCCACCGCGCCGCGAGGACCCGCGGCGATCAGGTCGAGCCGTGGTGTGAGGTCGTCGGTCGAGGCGATCACGAACGTCTCCTCGCCGAGCGCGACGAGCGGCGTCGGCGCCCGCGGCGGGCGCAGCGGCGCATTAGCGTTCGCCGCCCTGTCGGTCCCGGCGATCTGCTGGCCGACGGTGGGCGTGTACGGTTCGGGCGCGGGAGTCGGCGACGGGAAGACGAAGGTCTCGTACTCCACGGGCGCGATGAGCTCGGCGCCCGTGGTGACGACGTCG
>JAIOII010000324.1 GCA_019912685.1 Kofleriaceae bacterium | reverse complement strand
ATCCGGCACCGCGAAGGGCACGGGCACCGGCTCGGGCTCCGGCACCGCGAAGGGCACGGGCACCGGCTCGGGCTCCGGCACGGGCGCGGGCACCGGCACCGGCTCTGCGGAGCCCACGCCCGACTGGATGAAGTGATCGCGGCGCGGCCCCTGCATGGCAGGGGCGCATGGCTCGTACCGCGCGTCCGGATCTGGTCGGCCGGTACGCACCCCAGCTCGCGCAGCTCGTCGCGGCGCCGCCGAGCGGATCCGACTGGCTGCACGAGCTCAAGCTCGACGGCTACCGCGCCGGCGCGGCCAAGCGCGACGGCGACGTCCGGCTCGTCTCGCGCCGCCGCCGCGATCTGACGCCCGAGTTCCCCGAGCTCGCGCAGGCCCTGCGATCGGTGGCGGCGCGCGACGCGCTCCTCGACGGCGAGATCGTGATGCTCGACGCCCAGGGACGGACCGACTTCCAGGCGCTGCAGAACCGCGCGACGTCGCGCGCCGGGCTCGCCTACTTCGTCTTCGATCTGCTCTGGCTCGACGGGCAGGACGTCACCGCGCTGCCGCTCGAGCGACGCAAGGAGCTCCTGCGCGGGGCGATCGAGGGCGCCGGTCCTGCGATCCACTTCTCCGAGCACTTCGACGTCGACGGCGCCGAGATGTACGTGCACGCCTGCCGGCTCGGCGCCGAGGGCATCATCAGCAAGCGGCGCCGGGCGCGCTACGCCACGGGCGTCCGCACCGAGGCGTGGCGCAAGTCGAAGTGCAACTTGCGCCGCGACTTCGTCGTCGGCGGCTTCACCGAGCCGACGCACGCGACGCGCGGCGTCGGCTCGCTGCTGCTCGGCCACCACGTCGCCGGCAAGCTGGTCTTCGCCGGCAAGGTCTCGCGCATCCGCGGCTTCGGCGCGTCGTCGCTGGTCCGCCTGCGCGCGCGGCTCGACGAGCTCGCGCGCCCCGACGCGCCCTTCGATCCGCCGCCGTCGGGCTGGCTCGGCCGGAACGCGCGCTGGGTCGAGCCGACGATCGTCGCCGACGTGACCTTCTCGGAATGGACGCGTACGGGCAACGTCCGCCACGCCACGATCGAGGAGCTCCGCGATCGTCCACCCGAGCGCGACAAGGTGATCTTCCCGTCGGTCGGGCTCGCGCGCAGCGATCTCGTCCGCTTCTACGAAGACATCCACGTCTGGGCGATGCCGCACATCGAGCGCCGGCCGCTGACGCTCGTGCGCTGCGATCGGCCGATCACGCGCGACGACGCGCTGCGAACGGCGTGCAAGTTCCTCCGCCACACGCGCGCGTCGCAGCCGGGATTCGCGGGCGTGCCACGCATCGACATCCCCGAGCAGAAGAAGGTCGGCGAGTACCTCTACGTCGACTCGCCTGCGACCCTGCGCTCGATCATCGCGAGCGGCGTGATCGAGCTCCACGTGTGGAACGCGCGCGTGGACGACGTCGAGCACCCCGATCGCGTCGTGTTCGATCTCGATCCGGGAGACGGCGCCACGTGGCAGCAGGTGATCGACGCCGCGCGCCGGCTGCGCGCGCACCTCGCCGCGCTCGAGCTCGAGGCGTGGCCGCGCACGACCGGCGGCAAGGGGCTCCACGTCGTCGTCCCGTTCCGACGAGGGCCGACGTGGGACGAGGCGTACGCGTGGAGCAAGGAGGTCGCCGAAGCGCTCGCCGCCGGCGACCGTGGGCTCACGACGGCCTTCGAGAAGCATCACCGCACGGGCAAGATCCTCGTCGACTACAAGCGCAACTACCGTGGCGCGATCGCCGTGGCGGGGTTCTCGATCCGCGCGCGGCCCGCGGCGCCGGTGGCCGTGCCGATCGCGTGGCGCGAGGTCACGTCGCGGCTGCGGCCGGATCAGTGGACCGTCACCAATCTTCGCGACCGACTCGCGCGGCTGCGCTCCGATCCGTGGGCCGGCTACGCCTCGTGTACGCAGGCGCTGACGCCTGTGCTGGCCCGGAGACTGCAACCATGATCCCCCACGGACACCGATTCGATGTCCGAGGAGTCACCAGATGCCGAACGAGAACGACAAGAACAAGAACCCGCAGCGTCAGCAACAGGGCAACCAGGGCGGCCAGGGCAACCCGCAGCGCCAGGATCAGCAGCGCGGCGGCCGTCCGGGCGAGACGCCTCGGGAGGACGAGCGCGAGCGGACCGGGCAGCGCGGGGGCGTCGGCGGCATGGAGGACGACGAGCGCGCCGGTCAGCGTGGCGATCGGAGCCGGGACACCGGCACCGAGCGTGAAGAGATCCCGTGATCGTCACGCGGTAGGGATGCGCGTCTCCGAGAGCGTGACGCGCGCGAGCAGGCGATCGAGATCCTGCGAGCCGCTCATGCTCTCGAAGACGCGCTGGGGCGAGCCCCAGTCCGACCAGCCCGAGCCCGCCATCGCGACGAGCGCGAGCTGCTCGGGCGGGGTCCGCGAGAGGACGTCGATGCTCCAGTTCGCCGCCGGCAACTCGCCGTAGAGCGAGCGCAGCCGCGCCGCGCTCTCCGCCTGATCGCCGCTGTCGGCCCACATCTCGAACCCGAGGACGTGACGCGGCAGCCGCGTCCGGGCGAGGTCCCAGAACGCGGCGACCGTACCGGTCGCGATGAAGGTGTTCCACACCGCGCCCCGGTGGCGCAGCCGCCGCGCCACGTCCTCGCTGGGTTTCTCGACGAAGCGGCGCACCGTCCAGACCGCATCGCGGCCGAGACCGCCGAGCTTCCGGCCGGGGACGATCCATCCGTACTCGGTCTCCGGGCGATCGGCCTCGACGCCGACCAGCGTCACGCGGTCGTGACCGTCGGGGCACGTGGTGGAGCGCTCGAGGGCGGCGGCCAGCGGCCGGACATCCGTGATGTGATGATCGGCCGGGAGCACGACCACCCGCCCCGACGGTGAGCGCGCGCGCACGTACGACAGCGGGAAGAGCATCCCGGGGCCGGTGTCGAGCCCGAAGGGCTGCACGAGCAGGCGCACGGCTGGATACGACGCGAGCTGCGTGCGCGCGATGTGCTCGTGGTGGCTCGACACGACGACGATCGTGCGCGCGAGATCGCCGAGGACGGCGGCTCGCTCGACGGTCTGCTGCAAGAGCGACCGCTCGCCCGAGAGCACGGCGAACTGCTTGGGCAGATCGCAGCCGTAGAGCGCGCGCGTGAGTGGGGCAAGTCGCTTGCCCTCTCCCCCCGCGAGGATCACGAACCAGGTGTCCGGTCTTCGCATCGCTGCGGGCGGTTTGCAGGCAGTGTGCCGGCACGGAAGCATGACGTCGATTCGCCGAACCGCGCGCAACCAATCGAGATCCGATCGTCGGGCGGGCGCGCCGGCGCGCGCGTGCGCACGCCGGTCCACTCCCGCACCGTGCGCTGCGCGCTCCTGCTACGCGGCGAGCTCGGTGGCGAGCGCCAGGGTGCGCGCGTTCTCGGGCACGCGGCCGAGGAACGACGCGCGCAGCGCGGGATCGGAGATGGCGTCGGAGCGGGCG
>JAIOII010000323.1 GCA_019912685.1 Kofleriaceae bacterium | reverse complement strand
GTGCTGGAAGCCGCCGCGCCCGAGCGCGCGACCGTGCGCTGGCCGGTGCACGTCCGCCCCGGAGAACGACGGTCGATCGCCTTCACGCTGCCGCGGCGCGCGCAGGTCCCGCCGGGCTACGTGTTCATCCCGCCCGGCACCTTCGCGTACGGCAGCCGCGACCCCGAGCCGATCCGCGCCTTCTTCGGGACGGCGCCGATGCACGACGTCGAGACCGGGCCGTACCTGATCGCGATCCACGAGGTCACGTACGGCGACTGGATCGAGTACCTCGAGGACCTGGGCGAGCCCGAGCGGGCGCGGCGCGCGCCGCAGATCGCGAGCTCCTCGACGGTCCAGGCCGACGGGTCGCTCGCGCTCGTCCGGCATCCGGACGGCGTGTACGAGCTCCGCTTCGCGCCCGCCGGGATCGAGTACCGCGCGCGCGCCGGCGAGCCGATCGTGTACCGCGAGCGCGCCGTGCGGGCGTCCCAGGACTGGCGGCGGTTCCCGGTCTCGGGCATCAGCGCCGAGGACGCGCTGGCCTACACCGCCTGGCTCGATCGGACGGGGCGCTTGCCGCGCGCGCGACTCTGCACCGAACGCGAGTGGGAGCGCGCCGCGCGCGGCGTCGACGGGCGCACGTATCCGCACGGCGAGCAGCTCGCGCCCGACGACGCCAACGTCGACATCACGTACGGCAAGCGCGACGGCGGCTTCGGTCCCGACGAGGTCGGCGCGCACCCGGCCTCGACGAGCATGCACGGGCTCGCCGACACCGCCGGCAACCTGTGGGAGCTGACCCGGCCGGCGAGCGGCGACGCCTATCCGATCCGCGGCGGCTGTTACTACCTTCACGCGAGCGACGCGCACCTCGCGAACCGTCAGGAGGTCCCGAGCTCGTTCCGTCACCTCCACATCGGCTTCCGCGTGTGCGCCGACGTACCGCCTTGAACCTTCGTGCGTGGCGCGCCCCGGTTTCGCCGAGGCGCTGGCGCCCGTCGCTCGGCGGGCGCCAGCGCGCACTGAACAGCGCGGTAAGCGCTGGCAAAGGTCGATACTCCGTCGACCGCACCGTCAGGATCACCCCTGACCGGCGTACAAGGGGCACATGTTCGCTCCGAGGCCCCGCCGTACCACCGCCCTGTCGACGATCCGGACGGCGCACGATCTGTGCGCGTACGTCGCGGAGGCGTCGGGCGGCACGGAGCGCCCGCTCGACGAGTACCTGCGGGCGCTGTGGCGGCTCGGGGCGGAGCGGCACCGCGCGGGGCGCGCGTACCTGACGCCGGCGGAGCTGGCAGAGCTCCTGGTCGCGGCGTTCGACGCGCCCGCCGTGCCGTTCGACCCGGAGTGGCGGCGGCTGCGCGATCAGACGATCGACACGGTGCCCGACGGCTACACGACGTGGGAGGCGACGGTTCGCGATCAGATCCTCGATCTCGACGAGCTCGTGCGCGCCGGGCTCGCCGACGCGTCGGGCAGCTTCTTCGCGGTGGACGCCGACGAGGTGGACGCGCCGGGGGGCGGGCGCTGGGGCAACCTGGCGCCGCGCGACTTCCTCTCGTCGGCGTGCGCCGCGACCTTCGGCGAGGGCTCGCGCGACGGCGCGCCGTGCGAGGACGCGCTCGGGCTCATCGACTGGGACCGCTTCGCGACGTTCCTGGCTAAGGGGCAACGGCGGTCGGCAGACTGGTGACGAACGCGGCGAAGCCGACCATGGTCGCCCGGCGCGCGGCCGGCGGCCCCTGGTACGCCATCGTGCCGCCCTCGAGCTGCACGCGCGGGTGATCCATCGTCTCGAAGAGCGGGCCGGTGACCTTGCCGTCCGGGCCGATCGTCAGCTCCTCGACCCCGTCGAGGACGAACGTGCCGTCTTCCTTCACGACGACGTTGGTGCGCACCGTGTTGGCCGAGATGCTGCCGTCACGCTCGACGCGCGCCAGCCGCTTGCCGGCGATGACGATGTGCCCGTTCTTCTCGAGCGTGACGACCGGTTGGTTGTCGAACGTGACCGCGCCGCCCGCGGCCAGCGCCAGCGTGCGCGTCTGACCGTCGGCCTGGGTGACGACGAGGCGCGCGTCGGCGAGCTCGAGCGCGGCGCCGGTGCGGTCCTTCGGCCCGCCGCAGGCGGCGAGCACCACGAGACCGAGGAGCGCCAGGTACCTCATTCCTTGTCGAGGTAGGTATAGCCGATCATGCCCTGGCGGAAGCGGTTGATGAGCGACCGCGACTCCTCGAGGGTGAGCAGCTTCTTGCGCAGCGCGATCTCGACGTTGGCGCGCAGCCGGCCGAGCAGGTCCGACGGCGAGTAGTCGACGAACGAGAGCACCTCGCTGACCGTGTCGCCGGCGACCACGTCCTTCACGTCGTAGTCGCCGTCGGGCGAGAGCGCCACGTGCACGGTGTTGGTGTCGCCGAACAGGTTGTGGAGGTCGCCGAGGATCTCCTGGTACGCGCCGACCAGGAAGATGCCGAGGTAGTAGTCCTGGCCCTGCTCCTTGGGGTGCAGCTCGAGCACGTGCTTCACGTCGCGCAGATCGATGAACGAGGCGATCTTGCCGTCGGAGTCGCACGTGATGTCGGCGAGGGTGCCGCGCCGCGTCGGCTCCTCGTTGAGGCGGTGGATCGGCGCGATCGGAAACAGCTGATCGACCGCCCACGCGTCGGGCACCGACTGGAACATCGAGAAGTTGCAGAAGTACGTGTCCGACAGCGCCTTCTCGAGGCCCTCGAGCTCCTCGGGCATGTGCGCGAGGTTGCGGCACAGGTGCAGCACCTTCTCGCACGTCGCCCAGAACAGGTTTTCGCAGACCACGCGGTCCGACAGCGACAGGTGGCCGAGGTTGAAGAGCTGGAGGACCTGGTCCTTGTACTCGAGCGCGTCGTGGTAGCTCTCGAGCACGTTCTTCTGGGACGCGAGCTGGTACGTGTCCCACATGTTCTTGACCAGCGGCGCCGCGTCCGCCGGGATGGCGCTCGGCACGTTGGTGTCGAACTCGGTCACGCCGAGGACGTTCACCACGAGCACCGAGTGGTGCGCGGTCACCGCGCGGCCCGACTCCGACACGATGTTCGGGTGCGGGACCTTGTCGGCGTCGCAGATCTCCTTGAGCGCGAACACGACGTCGTTGGCGTACTCCTGCACCGAGTAGTTCATCGACGAGGAGAAGTTGGTCTGCGAGCCGTCGTAGTCGACGCCGAGGCCGCCGCCGACGTCGAGGTACGACAGCCCCGTGGCGCCGAGCTTGTAGAGCTCGACGAAGAGGCGGCCGGCCTCGCGCAGCGCGTTCTTGATGCTCTTGATCGCGCTGATCTGCGAGCCGAGGTGGAAGTGGAGCAGCTTGAGCGTGTCGACCTGGCCCCAGCTCTTCAGCTTCTGGACCGCCTCGACCATCTCGGCGGCCGACAGGCCGAACTTGGAGAAGTCACCGCCCGACTGCTCCCAGCGGCCGGCGCCGCGCGACGAGAGGCGGGCGCGCATGCCGAGGGTGGGGCGGATCTTCACGCGCTCGGCGACCCTGTGGATCTGATCGAGCTCGGAGGGCTTCTCGACGACGAGGATGACGGTGCGGCCGAGCTTGGACGCGAGGAGCGCGGTCTCGATGTACTCCTCGTCCTTGTAGCCGTTGCAGATGATGAGCGCCTCGTCGTCCTGGTGGATCGCCATGATCGTCAGGAGCTCGGGCTTGCTGCCGGCCTCGAGGCCGTAGTGGAACGGCCGGCCGTACTCGATGATCTCCTCGACCACGGTCCGGTTCTGGTTGACCTTGATCGGATAGACGCCGCGGTACTGGCCCTGGTAGCCGTACTCCTTGATCGCGCCGTTGAACGCGCCACAGATGAGCTCGATGCGCGCGCGCAGGATGTCGCTGAAGCGGAGCAGGATCGGGAGCTGGATGCCGCGCTGGGTGAGCTCGTCGATGAGCTCGCGCATGTCGATGACGCCGGGCGCGGCCGCGGGCGGCGGCACGAGCGTCGGCACCGGCAGGGCGTCCTTGCTGCCGTTGCCGTTGCCGTTGCCGTTGCCGTTGCCGTTGCCGTTGACGGTCGGCGTCGCCGGGCCGGTGCTCGCGGTCGGCAGGGCGGCGCGCGGCGTGACGATGAGGTTGCCCCGCTCGTTGATCGCGAAGTAGCCGCAGCCCCAGCGCTGGATTCCGTACGTCTCCAGGGCATCCGCTACCGTCCACCGACGGAGGGGGTCCTGGGCAAGCATCGCCTTGGCGCGGGCCATGTTGTTGTTGGATCCGTTACGGCCTTTTGACCGTGGGTGCAATGGCAATCTCGACCCTTGTCAGCCCGACCAGAATGGATAGAGTGCCCAGCTTCCCATGACCAACCTGGTGCCGCCTGGAAGCCCGGCCGCCGCCATCGTCGCGGAGGAGGAGCGTCTGCTCGGTCAGGTCGCCGCGCGCGCGGCGATGGGAGAAGACGAGGACGAGGGGCCGCGGGCGTCGGATGACGACATCGACCGTGATCTGATCTCGCTGCGCGATCAGATCGGTGAGGCGCGCGCCGAGGACCTGCCGCCGCTCATCGAGCAGATGACGCGCCTGGCGGCGCTGCGCGGGCGGCTCGGCGGATCGAAGATGGCGCCCATCGACCTCGCGTCGCCGTACTTCGCGCACATGCGGCTGAAGGAGAGCGGCAAGTCGCGCGACGTGCTGGTCGGCAAGCGCGGCTTCATCGATCGGCAGTCGAACGTGCAGATCGTCGACTGGCGCAACGCGCCCGTCTCCAGGATCTACTACCGGTACGAGGAGGGCGACGACTACGAGGAGGAGATCGCGGGGCGCCGGGTCGACGGCGTGGTCGAGGCGCGGCGGAACATCAGCATCAACAAGGGAACGCTGCGCCGCATCGGCGCGCCCCAGGGCACGTTCATCAAGGACGCGCGCGGCCGGTGGGTGCAGGCGGTCGGCACGATGCAGCCGGTGCTCCACGGCGGGCAGGGCAAGGCGGCGCGTCCGGTGGCCGCGCCCGGTCCGCGCGGCAAGCTCGGCGTCCACCACGGGCCGGGCGTCCGCGCCGACAAGGCGCTCCCCGAGATCGCGGCGCTCATCGACAAGGAGCAGTTCGAGCTCATCTCGCACCCGGAGAGCGGCATCGTCGTCATCCAGGGTGGCGCGGGCTCGGGCAAGACCACGGTGGCGCTCCACCGCGTCGCGTACCTGAACTTCGCCGACGGCAAGCGCTTCCGGCCGAACGCGATGCTGTTCGTGGTGCCGTCGCAGGCGCTCGTCCGCTACGTCGCCGGCGTGCTGCCGGCGCTCGGCGTGAACGGCGTTCCGGTCGTGACCTACACGAGCTGGGCGCGCTCGACGCGGCTCAAGCTCCTGCCCGACACGCCGGTCAAGTACAACGACGACCCGCCCGAGAACGTCTCGCGCGTGAAGAAGCACCCGCGGATGCTCGACATCCTCACCGCGCTGGTCGCGCGGCAGGCGCGGCAGATCGAGGAGAGCCTGCGCTCCTTGCCGGGCGCGGCGTCGGAGCTCGCCGCCATCGGCGCGGAGTGGGAGCGGCTGGCGGGCCGGGCGCTCGTGCCGCGCTGCCACGCGATGCTGTCGTGGGCGCGCAAGGCCGACCACCTCGATTCGTCGCTGCGGGTCGCGCTCGAGGGCGCGGCGCGGCGGTGGAAGAAGCGCGCCGACGACGTGGTGACCGACTGGGCGGAGCTCATGACCGACGCGGCGGCGCTGGCCGAGGGCTTCGCCGGGTGCGCGGACGTGAGCGCGCGCGACCTCGACGCGGTCGTGAGGTGGGTGAAGCGGCAGATCGCGGCGCCGCAGAAGGCGCCGGTCGACGACGACGGCCGGCCGATCGAGACGGCGGACGGCTCGGCGATGGGCCCGGACGACGACGATCCGGCCGGGCGCGTCGACGACGAGGACGATCCGGTGTTCATCCGGCTGGTGCAGCTCAAGCGCGGCGGCCTGTTCACCGCCGACGGCGACGAGCTGCGCTACACGCACGTCGCGATCGACGAGGCGCAGGACCGGAGCGCGATCGAGGTCAAGGTGCTGGTCGAGAGCGTGCTCTCGCCCGACGGCAAGCCCGAGCACCGGAGCGTGACGATCGCCGGCGACACCGCGCAGCGCCTGGTGTTCGACAACAACTTCACCGGCTGGGCGGACCTCCTGACGCAGACCGGGCAGCCGGCGATCGTGCGGCCGCTCAAGCTGTCGTACCGCTCGACGGCGGAGGTGATGCTGCTCGCGCGCGAGGTGCTCGGCCCCGAGCTCGCGCCCGACGAGCCCCTCGCGGCGCGCCCCGGCGAGCCGGTCGAGCTGCACGAGTTCAGCGACATCGGCGAGGCGGTCGCCTTCCTGTCGGACGCGCTGCGCAACCTGATGGCGCGCGAGCCGACCGCGAGCTGCTGCCTCATCGCGCGCCACCCCGAGCAGGCGGACGCCTACTTCCAGGGCCTGTCGCGCGCCGAGATCCCGGCGCTGCGCCGCGTGCGCCGCGACGAGTTCACGTTCCAGCCCGGCGTCGACGTCACCGACGTCACCCAGGTGAAGGGCCTCGAGTTCGACTACGTGATCATGCTCGAGGCCAACGCGTCGTCCTACCCCACGCAGCACTGGGCGCGCCACCTCATGCACATCGGCGTCACCCGCGCCGCGCACCAGCTCTGGCTGGTCTCGACGAGCGAGCCCTCGGCGCTCATCCCGGCGGCGCTCCGCGACGGCGGCCGCATGACCGTCGGCTGACTCCGGACCGCGTCGCTGGCGCGGCGGTTGCTGTGGTGCTCCGCCGTGATGCGGAGGACGCGAGATCACGTGCGCGCGACGAGCGCCCGCGCACGCTGGGCCGGATCGCTCGTGCGCTCCCGGGCGGAGGCGGTGCATGCGGACCGAGGATGACGAGGAGCTGCTCGGGGCCGAGCGGACGTCGATGATCGTGATGATCCTCATCCTGCTCGGGCTCATGCTCGTGCCCGACCGCGCCGGTTGTCCGGGTCAGGCGAGCAGCGCGCGCAGCGCACCGACGACGGTGTCGACCGACTCCGTGGTCGCCCCGTGACCCATGAGCCCGATGCGCCACGCCTTGCCCTTGAAGTCGCCGAGCCCGCCGCCGATCTCGATGCCGTGCTCGTCGAGGAGTCGTCGCCGGATCGCCGCCTCGTCGACACCGGCGGGCGCGGCGATCGCGTTCAGCATGGGGAGCCGATGACCCGCTTCCGACACGAACGTCATGCCGAGCTCGTCCACGGCGGCGGCGAGGCGCTCGTGCGCCGCCCGGTGGCGGAGAAAGCGCGCTGGCAGGCCCTCCTCGCGGACGATCGCGAGCGCCTCGTGCAGCGCGTACAGCATGTTGATCGGCGCCGTGTGGTGGTAGGCGCGCTCCTGGCCCCAGTACGACTTGAGGAGCGTGAGATCGAAGTACCAGGACGGGACCTTGGTGCGGCGCCGGTCGAGGCGGGCGACGGCGCGCGGCGAGAGCGTCACCGGCGAGAGCCCGGGCGGACACGACAGACACTTCTGCGTGCCGCTGTAAGCGGCGTCGACGCCCCACGCGTCGATCTCGACGGGCATGCCGGCGAGGCTCGTGACGCAGTCGACGACGAGGAGGCCGTCGCGCGCGTGGACGAGGTCGGCGAGGCCGGCGATGTCGTTGGCGACGCCGGTCGACGTCTCGGCGTGCACGACGGCGACGACGTGCGGCGACGAGCGCGCGATCGCGGCGGCGAGCGCGTCGCGATCGAGGGCGCGGCCCCACGGCGCGTCGACGGTCGTGACCTCGGCGCCGGTGCGGCGCGCGACCTCGGCGAGGCGGCCGCCGAACACCCCGTTCACGCCGACGAGCACGCGGTCTCCCGGCTCGACGAGGTTGACGATGACCGTCTCCATGCCGGCCGAGCCGGTGCCGCTCATGGCGAGCGTCATCGCGTTGGTGGTCGCGAACACGTGGCGCAGGCCGTCGCGCACCTCGTCCATGAGCGCGAGGAACGCGGGATCGAGGTGACCGATCGTCGGGTGCGCGAGGGCGGCGAGCACGCGCGGCGGCACCGGCGACGGTCCGGGGCCGAGGCACAGGCGCGACGGGATGGCGGAGACCGGCGGCATCTGCGTGATATACACCCGAGCCGATGACGACACGAACCACCCTGTCGGCGAAGCGGATGGCGAAGGCCCTGGCCAAGGTGCACGCGGCGCAGCTCGACGTCGCCGCGCGCTACGTCGGCGACTCGGGCGCGCGCCAGCCGGTGCACACGGTGTACGGCGGCGCGCACCTCTTCACGGCGGACACGGCGCGCAAGCTCGGCGAGCTCGCGCTGCGCTCGCTCGAGACGTACGCGCCCGACGCCGGGACGTTCGCCGACATCGTGGGCGCCAAGGCGGAGCTGGCGCAGATCGTCTACGACCGCGTGCGGGCCAAGCTGGCGCGCGAGGCGGTCGAGGACTTCCGCATCGACTTCGAGGACGGCTACGGCAACCGCACCGACGAGGAGGAGGACGGGCACGCGGCGGCGGCGGCGCGCGAGGTGGCCAAGGGGCTCGACGACGGCTCGCTGCCGCCGTTCATCGGCATCCGCATCAAGCCGTTCTCGCGCGAGCTGGCGGCGCGCTCGATCCGCACCCTCGACATCTTCGTCTCCGAGCTGTGCAGCGCGACCGAGGGGCGGCTGCCGCCGAACTTCGTGGTCACGCTGCCCAAGATCACGAGCACGGCCGACGTCGACACGCTGGTGTGGGTGTTCGGCGAGCTCGAGGAGAAGCTCGACCTCGATCCCGGCTCGCTCCAGCTCGAGATCATGGTCGAGACCACGCACTGCATCCTCGACCCCCGGGGCCGCTCGATGCTGCCGCGCCTCCTCGACGCGGCGTCGGGGCGCATGGTCGGTGCGCACTTCGGGACGTACGACTACACGGCGAACTGCGACATCACGGCGGCGCACCAGCGCATGGGGCATCCGGCGTGCGACTTCGCCAAGCACATGATGAAGGTGGCGTTCGCGCAGACGGGCGTGGCGCTCTCCGACGGCGCGACCAACATCATGCCGGTCGCGCCGCACAAGGGGACGCTGACCGACGAGCAGAAGAAGGCGAACCAGGACGCCGTGTTCGCGGCGTGGCGCCTGCACGCGTCGGACGTGCGCCACTCGCTGGTCAACGGCTTCTACCAGGGCTGGGACCTGCACCCGGCGCAGCTGCCGACGCGCTACGGCGCGGTGTACGGCTTCTTCCTCGAGGGCCTGGCGGCGGCGTCGCACCGGCTCAAGAACTTCGTCGAGAAGGCGGCGCAGGCGACGCTCGTCGGCGACGTCTTCGACGACGCGGCGACGGGGCAGGGCCTGCTCAATTACTTCCTGCGCGGCATCTCGTGCGGCGCGGTGCGCGAGGACGAGGCGCTCGCGACCGGGCTCTCCCTCGAGGAGATCCGCGGCCGCTCGTTCGTGAAGATCCTCGACGGCCGGCGCGAGAAGCCCGCCGAGAAGGCCTGAGCTCGTGAGGCCCTTCCGCGAGGAGCTCCTCGCGGTGGCGCCGGCTGCGCGCGAGGCGTGGGTCGACCGGCGCTTCGGCCTCGACGGCCACGATGGCCTGCCCGACGACGGGCCGGCGCTGCCCGCGGGGTGCGTGCCGTACCTGCCGTCGTCGGTCGACGTGATCCTGCGCATGATCGCCGAGGCGGATGTCCGGGAAGCGGACGTCTTCGTCGACCTCGGCATGGGGATCGGGCGGACGGCCGCGCTCGTGCATCTCCTGACCGGGGCGACCGTCCTCGGCGTCGAGGTGCAGCCGGCGCTCGCCGCCGCGGCGCGGGCGCTCGCCGCGAGGCTCGAGCTCGCTCGCGTGTCGTGCCTCGAGGGGGACGCGGCCGAGCTGACGCATCGTGTCGCGGACGGCACGGTCTTCTACCTGTACTGCCCCTTCGGCGGGGAACGCCTCGCGCGGGTCCTGGTGGCGCTCGAGCGCGTGGCGGCGCGGCGCCCGATCCGCATTTGTTGCGTCGATCTGCCGCTGCCGCCGTGCGTTTGGCTCGTACCTGATGGGCCGGGCGATGGTGATCTCGCGGTTTACCGGAGCCGAGCGGTGGTCCCGGACTTGCCTCTCACCAGCGCATGACGGCGATCGCGAGCCGCGAGCACACCGGGCGTCTGGCCGTGCTCGCGTTGTTGCTCGCCGCCGCGTGCGCTGCGGTCCTGTACGAGCGGCTGGCGCTCGCCGTGCCGCTCGCGGTGTTCCTGGGGATGTTCGTGGTGGTGGCCTCGTTCGCGGTCTTCCTGCGCCTGCACCGCGACACATGGGGCCGGGAAGGGAGGTACGTCGACCTGTGGTCGATCGCTCACTTCCTCGTCGGCGCGCTCGCATTCCTCGCTGGCGTCGAGCTGCCGTACCTGATGGTGATCTCCCTCCTCTGGGAGCTCGTCGAGCTCGCGGCCCGCGTGCACGAGCACCCGGCGAACCGCGCCATCGACGTCGCGCTGGCAGCGGCGGGCTGGCTGGTGGCGCGCGCGGCCATCGCGTGACTACCGGCGGTGGTCGCGCACGCGCGGGCGTTCGTAGCGGTCGTGGCGGTCGTGGTCGCGCACGTAGATGCGGCGAACCGGCACGTGGTACGAGCGATGGTGGAGGTACGGCGGTCCGTAGAGGAACGGATCGTAGAGCGACCAGATCGGATCGTAGTAGACGACGGCGGTCTGGTACTCGTCCTGGACGCGCTGGAACTCGGTGAACTGCACGTAGCGTTGCCCGTCGTCGTGATCGACGACCCAGCGCAGGCGCATGCTGCCGATGTGGTCGGGATCGAGCTCGACGGGCAGCGCGAACTCGAGGACCATGCGCGACGCCTCGCCCGGCGGCACGACGACGGACTCCGTCTCCGAGCCGACCCACGTGAGCTGCGGCGCCGGCAGCGGCGCGCCGCGGTTCGAGAACGCGTCGAGCTGGAGCTCGTCGGTCCGGAGCTCGACCAGCTGATCGCCGGTGTTGCGGATCTCGAGGCCGACGCCGACGACGGTCTGGCCGTCCTCGACGGTGGCGCCCCGCGACCAGACGTTGACCTGCGCGTGGGGATCGTCCCCGGGGCCCATGCGGATGTCGTACGACGCGGCCGCCTGGCCACCATGACCTTGCGTGGTCGGCGCGGCCGGCCGGAACTCCGCGCGGTCGGTGCACGCGGCGACGACGAGGAGGAGAGCGGTGCCGAGCGTCTTCATGATCGGGCGCCGCTGCAACCGACGTACCCCGTCGCGGGCGCGTCATGCTGCGGAGCCGGGGCGTCCCCGTGCGATCCCGCGCGCCTCCCCGTGCGGCTATCGGTTTCGCCACGCATCGCCGGAGATCCCGACGACGCCGCACGCGAGACGATCGCCGGCGCCGCCGTCGGGAGGCTGCGATGGATCGTTCGGCTGCGCGTGGACGACGACGGCGCGCCCGACGATCGAGAAGCGGCCCTGGAGCGACGCGGCCGGCAGCGTCGTGCGGTGCGTCGCGGCACGGTCCCCGTCGCTCCGCAGCTCGCCGAGGTTGCCGGTGATGTGGCGGACGCCGCGATCGAAGGAGCTGCCGGTGAAGTGGAAGTGCGGCCCGGCGCTCTTCGCCTCGCGCTGCGTGCAGTCGCCGTAGACGTGCACGTGGTACGCGTGCCGTCCGGGGGGCAACCCGTCGACGACCGAGAACACGTCGAGCCCGTCGCGGGTCTCGCGGAAACGCACGACGCCGGCGACGTCGCTGCCTTCGGTCGGGGTCAGCACCGCGACCGCTTCTCGCACCCAGGTCAGCTCGGAGGCGCCGGGATCGACGAAGAGCCGGACGCTCCTCGCCTCGCTCGGCTGTCGCGCGGGCGCGCCGCTGGCGGGGTGGTCGGGCGCGGAGGCCGCCGCAGGCGGGGGCCGGTTCTCGGACATGCAGGCGGCGAGCGAACCGATCGCGAGCACGACGAAACACGAACGCATGAGGTCCTCCTGCCCTCGAGGTCGTGCAGCGTCCGTGCCGCCGTCGGCAGGGCTCTTGCACCACGTGGAGCGAGGAGCAATGAAGTGACGACAGATTACTGGGTGGTCCACCCGCGGCACTGGCTTCGCTGGGTCCCGGCGCTCTGCGGCGCGTGGCTGATCGCGTCGGCGTACCTGTGGCCTCACGCGCCGCCCGCGATGCAGAGCACGTGGCTCGTCGGCGTCCTGCTCGTCAGCTTCGGCCTCGTGTCGGCATACGAGCCGTGGGTCGACATCGTGCACGCTCCGCTCGCCCTCGGCCTCGCGGTCTCGACCCTCCTGGTCGAGCACGTCGACGCGCTGACGCTGGCGAACAACCTTCTCGTCGCGGCCGCCGTGCTCGCCGCCAGCGCCGGCGATCCGCGCTGGCGCCGCGAGCTCTCGCATCGCCCCGCGTAGGACGGGGCGCCGCCCGCGCCGCTCGTGTGGACGCCGCGGCCACGCGTGTGGCGCCGACCGCCACAGGCTCCGACCGAGCCGCCGTCGGGTTACGGGTTTCCCGGGCGGCACACCCGATGCACATCGGATCGCCATGCAGCGCGCTCATCGGGCCCACGAAGCAGATCTGGACTCGCCCGACCATGGCGGTGGCGCGCCCGGCAAGCGCACGCTGACCCAGGGACTCCAGACGGCCAACCCGGGCGTGCAGCTCACGGGGAAGCTGCGCTCGGTGCGCGCCTTGCTCCGCCGGCTACGCGAGCGTGACCTCCCCGCGCTGCAGCGGCACGACGGCGGCGCGCGCGACTCGCTCGTCGCACGCGACGGCGCCGTCGAGGTGGAGCTCGCGCTGGCCACCGTCGACC
>JAIOII010000322.1 GCA_019912685.1 Kofleriaceae bacterium | reverse complement strand
GACGTTGCCCGTGAAGCCGGTCGCCAGGTTGCCGAACGCGTCGAACGCCCGCACCGTCACCGCCGGCGCGATCGCCGCGCCCGCCGCCGTGCTCGTCGGCTGCTGCCCGAACGCGATCGACGCGATGTCGGCCGGCGTGATGGCGAAGCTCGCCGAGTCGGCCGCGTTCAGCGTGCCCGTGTCGGCGTCGAGCGTGTAGGTCCCGACCACGTTGATCGACAGGTCGTCGAACGTCGCCACGCCGGCGACCGCCGCGCGCGTCACCGTGCCGTTCACCGTCGCGACCGGGCCGCTCGCCCGCGACACCGTCACGTTGCCGGTGAACCCGGTCGCCAGGTTGCCGAACGCGTCGAACGCCCGCACCGTCACCGCCGGCGCGATCGGCGCGCCCGCCGCCGTGCTCGTCGGCTGCTGCCCGAACGCGATCGACGCCACGTTCGCCGGCGTGATGTTGAACGCCGCGCTCGTGTCGCCGGTGAGGCTCCCGCTCTCCGCGGAGAGCGTGTACCCGGTCCCGACCTTGTCGAGCCAGACGTCGGCGAAGATCGCGACGCCGCCGACGGCCGCGACCGTGACCGTGCCGCCGAGCGTCGAGCCGCCCGCGTTGTTCGCGATCGCGAGCGTGATGTCCTCCGTGTAACTCGGGTCGAGGTTGCCGTTGGCGTCGAGCGCGTGGACGACGATCTCCGGGTTGATCGGCGCCCCCGCGACCGCGTCGGAGGGCTGCTGGGCGAACACGACGTGCGACGCCGCGCCGGCCGTGATGTTGAACGCCGGGGTCGTGGCGCCGATGAGGCCAGTCGCGCTCGCGGTGAGCGTGTAGCCCACGCCGACCTGGTCGATCGACAGGCCCGTGAACACCGCCTCGCCGTTCACCGCGTTGACGGTGACCGTGCCCGACAGCGTGCCGCCGCCGGGGTTGTTCCCGATCGCGAGCGTCACCGCGCCGGTGAACAGCGGCGTGTGCTGGCCGCCGGAGTCCCGCGCCTGGATGACGATGTTGCTGATCGGCGCGCCCGCGACCGTGCTGGTCGGCGGGATCGAGACGGTGAGCTGGTACGGCGCGCCGATCGCGCCGCGCTCGGCCGCGCCGATGTCGCAGGCGCCCACGTTGCGCGGGAACCCGCGCTGATCGACGTCGCCGACGGGCGCGCTGGTGCACGCCGCCTCGTCGACGCTCGAGCTGTCGACGGCGATGCTGCCGGTGTTCGGCAGGAGGGTGAAGGTCGCGCCGCCGTTGCCCTGGAGCGTGCCCAGCGCCGGATCGGCGATGGTGGGCGTACCGACGAGGGTCGCCCCGCCGAACACGCCAATGCCGGACTCCACGATGTCGTGCGTCCCGACGGTGAGCGTCGCGGTGCCGTTCGCCTGGTTCACCACGACGTCCGCCGCGGGCAACGCCGTCAGGTCGACGCTGTCGGCGAAGATCGAGTTGGTGTACGTGTCCGCCGCGCTCTCCGGCGCCGTCCCGGTGGCATCGGTGCCGAACGAGACGACGTAGGAGGCGCCGCCGCCGCCCGTGCCGGAGCTCGAGACCACGTTGCCGGCGATCGTCGCGCTCAGCGTGGTCACCGTGCCGTTCAGGTTGAAGACGCCGCCGCCGAGCCCCGCGCCACTCACCGCCGCGGGCACACCGTCGCCGCCGGCGCCGCCGAGCGCGCTGTTGCCCGTGATCGTGCTGTTGATGATCGTGACCGTGCCACCGTGGACGAAG
>JAIOII010000039.1 GCA_019912685.1 Kofleriaceae bacterium | reverse complement strand
CCGCGGAAGCCGCCGCCGCCGCCGCCGCCGCCGCGCGGGCGCTCGTCGGCCTGGTTCACGCGAAGCGGACGACCGTCGAGCATCTGGCCGTCCATCCCTTCGATCGCCTTCTGGGCTTCCTCGGCCGTACCCATGGTCACGAAGCCGAAGCCGCGCGGGCGGCCGGTCTCGCGATCGGTCACGAGGTGCACGTCCTCGACGGCGCCGAAGGACTCGAACGCGGCGCGAACGGCGTCCGTGGACGTCTGGAACGAAAGGTTGCCTACATACAGTCGGTTGTTGCTCATCTCAGTCTCACTCTCGGGTCGGCCGCTTTCCTGTCGTCAAACCGCAAACGATGGCCGGATTCGCGCACGGTCGGCAGTCTTCGCTGCGCCACTGCTTGCCGGAATCCGTTCGCTCGCGTGTCCGAACACAGAGACCGAGACTGGAAACGAGACACAACCGGGGCTGTGGGTAAGTCCCTTGTATCTGGTACCGAAACGCCATGCAAGGTCGTTGAAGATGGTCGGACCAGGCCGCAACCTTGCACTCCCGAAGGGGTTCGGGCACGGTGATCGGACCATGCGGCGCCTGACCGAGCCCATCTGATCGACGGCCCTGGCGGCCCGAGCCGCCGTCCTCACCTGGCTCCTGCTCGCGGTCGAGCTCCTCGACGAGCTCTGGGCCGGGGTGTTTTCGGTCGGCGCCGCCGCGATCCAGCAGAGCTTCGCGGTCTCGCACCAGGGGCTCGTCTGGGCGCTCTTGCTCGCCCCCGGGCTGGCGGCGGTCGCGCTCGAGCCCATCATCTTCCTGCTCGCGGATCGCTGGCCGCGCCGGCCGTTCGTGGCGGGCGGCCTCTTCGTCATGGGGCTCGCGTCGATCGCGTGCGCGCTCGCGCCGTCGCCGCTGCTCTTCACGGTCGCGCTCTCGGTCAGCTTCGTCGCCAACTCGTGCGGGGTCGAGCTCGCGCAGGCGACGCTCGTCGACGCGCACCCCGCCGATCGCGAGCGCGCGCTCGCGCGGTGGACGTTCGCCGGCGCGATCGGCGACCTCGGCGCGCCGCTCGTCGTCGCCGGGCTCGCGCTCCTCGGCTACGGCTGGCGCGCCGGGTTCCTCGCGATGGCGGTCGGGCTCCTCGTCGCCGCGGCGGCGCTCGCGCGCGCGCCGTTTCCGCCCCACGCGGCGGCGGACGACGACGAGCCCGAGCCGTCCTTGTGGTCGGCGATGCGCACCGCCGTCGGCAACCGGCGGCTCCTCGGCTGGCTCCTCGCGACGTCGTTGTGCGACTGGCTCGACGAGATCCTCGTCGTGCTCGCGGTCGTGCACATGCGCGAGCACCTCGGCGCGGGCGCCGTGGAGCGCAGCCTCGTCATCGGCGCGTACGTCGCGGGCAGCCTCGTCGGGCTCGCCGCGCTCGAGCGCGCGCTTGCCCGCTTCCCGGCGCACCACATCCTCGTCGGCAGCGCCGCCGCGTGCGCCGCCGCGTTCGGGCTCTGGCTCGTCGCGCCGACGGTGTGGCTGTCGGCGGTGCTGCTCGCCGTGGTCGGCGTCACGGCAGCGCCGCTCTACCCGCTGACCATGGCGCAGGCGTACGCGGCGTCGCCGGGGCGCTCGGGCGCGGTGCACGCCGCCGGGCGCGTGCTCACGCCGCTCTCGCTCGGCGTGCCGTGGCTCCTGGCGTGGATCGCCGATTCCCACGGCACGGGCACGGCGCTGGCGGCGATCCTCGTGGCGCCCGTCACGATGACGCTCCTCGCGCTTTCGCTCCCACCCGCCGCGCGCGTTGATAGAGTCGACTGATGGCGGTGGTGCGCACGACGGCCGAGCTGATCGCCGCGCTCGCGGCCGCGAGCCCCGGCGAGGTGATCACGCTCGAGCCGGGCACGTACGTCGTGACGGCGAACCTCGCCTGCGACCGCGCCGGGACGCCGGACGCGCCGATCACGGTGCGCGCGGAGACGCTGGGCACGGTCGTCCTCGCGTCGTCGGCGGTCGAGGGCTTCCACGTCACCGCGCCGCACTGGACGTTCGAGAACCTCGAGGTGCGCGGCACGTGCGCCGACGACTCGGACTGCGAGCACGCCTTCCACATCACCGGCGCGGCCGACGGCGTCACCCTGCGCAACAACCGGCTCGTCGACTTCAACGCGCAGGTGAAGGGCAACGGCGCCCCGGTCGGCGCCGGCGGCGCGTACGTGTGGCCCGACGACGTCCTCGTCGAGGGCAACGAGCTGTTCGACACGCGCGCGCGCGACACGAGCAACCCGGTCACCAAGCTCGACATCGTCGGCGGGCGGCGCTGGCGCGTGCGCGCGAACTACATCCACGACTACCAGAAGGGCGGCGGCGACGGCGTCAGCTACGCCGCGTTCCTCAAGGGCAACTCGCGCGACGGCGTGATGGAGCGAAACCTCGTCGTGTGCGCGCGCGCGCATGCGGGCGGCACGCGCATCGGCCTCTCGCTCGGCGGCGGCGGGACGGGGCCCGACTCGATCTGCGAGGACGGCACGTGCTCGCCCGAGCACCAGGACGGGATCCTGCGCAACAACATCATCGCGCGCTGCTCGGACGTCGGCATCTACTTGAACGAGGGGCTGCGCTCGAAGCTGTACTTCAACACGCTGTACGCGACCGCCGGCATCGACGTGCGCTTCGCGGCGTCGACGGCGGACGTGCGCGGGAACCTGGTGACCGGCGCGCTGCGCGATCGCGACGGCGGCACGCACACCGAGGCCGACAACGTCGTCGGCGCCGGCGACGCGGCGTTCCAGCAGTGGTTCGCCGATCCCGACAACCTCGACTTCACGCTCGAGGTCCCCACGCAGGTGGTCGACCTCGCCGCCTCCGTGCCCGAGGTCACCGACGACTACTGCGGGCTTCCGCGCGCCCCGGGGCCGCAGGATCGCGGCGCGGTCGACTACAAGGTCGCGCGCCCGTGCGACACGACGGTCACGCATCCAGCGGATGGCGCGGGGCCCGGCGTCGACGGCGGCGTGCCGGCAGACGGCGGCGATCCTCCGGCGACCGACGGCGGCGGCGCACCAGCGCGAGGGTCAACGCGCCGAGCGCGAACGCCGCGGCGCGTAGCATCCGCGCCATGAAGCGTGGATGGCTC
>JAIOII010000321.1 GCA_019912685.1 Kofleriaceae bacterium | reverse complement strand
ATCGAGGCGATGATGGAGCCCGACGAGCTCGAGCGCGGCGCGGGCGCGGCCGAGCGCCTCCGTGCGCGGCACGCCGCGCAGGCGCAGGACCTCGGCGACGTTGCCCAGCGCCGTGAGCGACGGGAACAGGTTGTCGGTCTGGAAGACGAAGCCGACGTGCTGGCGGCGCACGCGCGCGACCTCGCCCTCGCTCATCGCCGTGATGCGGTGGCCGCACACGTCGACCGTCCCGCTCCGCGGGCGGAGGAGGCCGGCCATGATCGAGACCAGGGTCGTCTTGCCCGAGCCCGACGGACCGGTGAGGAGCGTCAGCTCGCCGGGGCGCAGCTGGAGGTCGACGTCGTGGAGGACCGGCGTGGCGAGCGCGCCGTCGCCGAACGTCATGTGCACCTTCGCGGCGCGGAGCAACGAGGTGGCGAGCGTCATCGGAACACCTTGGCCGCCTCGAGCTTCACGACCTTGCGGACGCTGGCGAGGCTGGCCAGCGCGCACATGCCGGTGATCGTGCCGAGGCCGGCGCCGATCACCGTCGCGTCGAGGACGACGGTGAGGCCGATCGTCTGCACGAGCCTCGCCAGGCCGAACGCCCAGACGAGGCCGATGGCGCTGCCCGCGATCGCGAGCAGCGCGGCCTGCCAGATCACGAACGACGCGAGCTCGCGGCCGCTCGCGCCCATCGCCTTGAGCGTCGCCAGCTCGCGGCTGCGGCTCTCGGTCAGGCTGTAGAGCGTCTGGCCGACGACGACCAGGCCGACGATGAGGCCGAGGAGCGCCGCGAACGCGAGCGTGGCGCCCGCGCCGGAGCCGATCACCCAGTAGTGCGAGGTCATGGCCTCGAACTGCCGCCGGTCGCGCACGACGAGATCGGGATGGCGCTCGATCGTCGCGCGCACGTCGGCGGCGCAGCCGCGATCGGCGAGGTCGACCGCCCAGAACGTCGCCTGGCCCTCGGCGAGGCCGAGGATGCGGCGGGCCTCGCGCGGCTCGGCGAAGAGGTAGGGCACGACCGTGAAGGAGCGGATGCCCTGCGTGACGGCGCCGACGTAGACCGGCCCGTCCTGGAGCTCGACCGGCTGTCCGATCGCCGGACGCGGGATCTCGAGGCGATCGAGATCGGCCTCGTCGACCGCGATGCGCTTGGGCGCGCGCAGGTCGTCGGGGAGGCCCTGCGCCAGCGACCACGGCAGCGCGCGACCGGGCGCGGGCTCGGCCGCGATGAGCTGGACGTTGTCGATGCCGCCGGACGGCTTCCGGATCGACGCCCAGGAGAAGATGACGGGCCGGGCGCGCTCGACGCACGGCACGGCGCGGATCTGCTCACCCACCCCGGGTGAGAGCGGATCCGCGAAGTCGACGAGCTGCGTGCCGCGGGCCATCACCCACAGGTCGCCGCCGGCGCGCGTGATCACCGCCGTGGATGCGCGCTGGAAGCCGAAGAAGAGGCCGGCCTGCACGAGCACGAGGTTCGCGGCGAACGCGACGCCCGAGAGCGCGGCGAGGAGCTTGCCACGCTCGAAGAAGAGCGATGAGAGCGCAATACGGATCATGTGCGGTCGACGAACCCTCATAACGAGAATTGCCGTCTTTGTCAACGCGCCGCGTCAGCCGCACATATGATTGAAATCACACGATTGTTTCCAGCATAGCGCACGGACGTAGCGGACGTGCCGCCGCTTACGAACATGGCAGATTCGCCCCGCGCAGTGGCTACTCGAGTGGCCACATGAACTCAAAACACATTGGATTTGTTAGATGAAATGACATCTGGCGATCTGACACACCATGAAACATGCGCTTTGCTGACGCGTCGCAGCATTTTCACCTTGCGAAGAATTTTTCTATGTATATTGATACCGACTCACGCAGAGACGAGCACTTGCATGCCGGCCTGACCACGAGCTCGACGCCAGCGCGCGCATCAGACTGAAGATCTCGAATCGACGACTGACATCATGACTGACCAGGATATTAGCGATCTCCTCACGCTGCTCGACAGCCGGTTCGTCCGGTTCTCCCGACGGGCGGCGCTGCGCCGCGAGCACGAGCCGGGCGCGATCGAGCTGTCCTATGCTGACCTGCGCGAACGCATCGCGGCGCGCGCGCGTGTACTGGAGTCGATGGGAGTCGGCAGCGGGGGACGCGTCGCGCTCCTCTGCGAGAATCGCCCCGCCTGGGTGATCTCGTTCCTCGCCGCGCTGCAGGCCGGCGCGGTCGTCGTGCCGCTCGACATCAAGCTCGGCACCGGTGAGCTCGTCGCGCTCCTCCGCCACGCGCGGCCGCGCCTCGTCCTGGCGTCGCACGGCCACGCGGCGCGCGCGCACGAGGTCGCCGCGCGCCTCGCCGGTCCCGTGCCCGTCGTGTCGATCGAGGGCGACGACAGCCACGACGGCGGAGAGATCAGCGAGGTGATGACGCGCCTCTCGTCGGACCCGTGCGTGTCGCTGGCGCGCGCCGAGGACGAGCCCGCGCTCGTCATCTACACGTCGGGCACGACCGGCGAGCCCAAGGGCGTCACGATCAGCTTCGGCAACCTGCTCCACCAGGTGAAGGCGGTCGACCACGTCATCGGCCCGCAGGGGCGCGAGCGCTTCCTCTCGATCCTGCCGCTGTGCCACCTCTACGAGCTCATCTGCGGGCTCCTCGTGCCGCTCACCCGCGGCGCGACGATCAGCTACCCGGCGACCGAGAGCCTCCTGCCCGCCGAGCTCACGCGCATCATGCGGCAGCGCAAGATCACGTCGCTCGTCGGCGTGCCGCTCCTCTACCGCGCGCTCGCGCGCGGCATCGCGGTCGAGCTGCGGCGCGCGTCGCGCCTCGCCCGCGCCTACGTCGCCGCGGCGAGCGCGCTCGCGGCGGCGCTGCCGATCACCTGGCTGCGCCGGCTCCTCCACCGCCCGGTGCTCGCCAGGATGGGGGGAAGCCTGGCGCAGCTCTACTCGGGCGGCGCGCCGCTCGACGTCGAGGTGGCGCGCACGTTCCTCACGATGGGGCTCCCGATCCTGCAGGGCTATGGCCTGTCGGAGACGAGCCCGGTCATCGCGACCAACACGGCGCGCGCGCACCGGCTCGGCTCGGTCGGCCGGCCGCTGCCCGGCGTCGACGTGAAGCTCGAGCGCGGCGAGATCTGGGCGCGCGGCGCCAACGTCATGACGGGTTACCTAGATCGCCCCGATCTCACGGCGCAGATGATCGACGCCGACGGCTGGCTGCACACCGGCGACCTCGGCCGGCTCGACGCCGACGGCTACCTCTACATCACCGGCCGCGCCAAGGACCTCATCGTCCTCGGCGGCGGCAAGAAGGTCCACCCCGACGAGGTCGAGGCCGTGCTCGCCGCGAGCCCGCGCTTCGCCGAGGTCTGCGTCCTCGGCATGCCGGCGCGCCAGGGCCACGACGAGGTGTGCGCGGTCGTCGTCCCGGCGCCCGCCGCCGACGACGCCAGCGACGCCACCGTCGACCCCGAGGCCGAGATCGCGCGGATGCTCGCCGACGTCGCCGCGTTCAAGCGGCCGACGCGCGTCGTCGTCCGCCGCGAACCGATTCCCCGCACCACCACCCGCAAGGCCAAGCGCGCCGCGCTCGCGGCGTGGATCCACCAGCTCGACGAGGCGGCATGACGGCTCCCGAGGTCTACGTCCACGACTTCTCGCTCGCGCTCGGACAGCGCGAGCACACCCTCGAGGAGTCGGTCGCGGCCGGGCGCACGCACAGCCCGGCGTCGGCGCTCCACGAGGCCGGCTTCCGCCGCCACCGCACGTGCGGCGACGGCGAGAGCGCGTACGACCTCGCGCGGCGCGCGGTCACGCCGATCGCGACGGCCGCCGAGGGCGCCGGCGCGATCATCTACGCGACGTGCCTGCCGTGCAACGGCAACCTCGGCGACGAGGCGCGCTTCCGCGAGACGCGCGACGTGAAGCACGTGATGGACTTCCCGGTCAGTCACCTGCAGGCCGACTTCCACCTCGATCGCGCGGCGGCGATCGGCCTCGGCCAGCAGGCGTGCACGAGCATGCTCGGCAGCATGCGCATCGCGCGGGCGCTCCTGCGCGACGAGCCCGAGCTCGGGCGCGTCCTGTGCGTTTCCTCGGACCGCTTCCCGCCGGGCGCCGAGCACGAGCAGGCGTACAACCTCATCTCCGACGGCGCGGCGGCGTGCGTGGTGTCGCTCCAGCCGCGCGGGTACCGCATCGTCGCCTGTCACCAGATCACCAACGGCGCGCTGGCGCAGGCATCCGACGACGAGACCGTCGGCACGTACTTCTCGTACACGGCGCGGCTCCTGCGCGAGACGCTGGCCAAGGCGAAGCTCGACGCGCGGCAGATCGACTGGGTCGTGCCCCAGAACACGCACGCCAAGGCGTGGACGATCCTGGCGCGGCTCCTCGGCCTCGCCGAGGACCGGATCTACTTCGCGACCATCGCCGACATCGGGCACGTCATCAGCGCCGACAACGTCGCCAACCTGATGAAGCTCGAGCGCGAGGTCGCGATCCCGCCGGGCGTGCGGCTGCTCCTGCCGATGGCCGGCTTCGGCCTCAACTGGCAGGCCGTCATCCTGGAGAAGGTGTGATGCGGGGCGCCGGCTCGGAGCTCCACGCGGTCGCGACGTTCCTCACCGACGTGTCGGTGCAAGCCGCCGCCGAGGCGACGCCCCTCGTCTGGCCGGAGCACCTCCCCGACGACGCGTGGTGCATGAGCCCCGAGCTCGTGTCGCTGCATGGCCTGCCGGCGTGGGACGCCCTCGACGAGGCCGGCCGCCGCCGGCTCGCGTTCTTCGAGTGCGTGAACTTCTTCACGCTCAACATCCACGGCGAACGCGCGCTCATGGAGGGCATCGCGCGCCGGCTCTACGCGAAGGACCTCGCCGACCACGCGCACTACCTCCACCACTTCCTCGCGGAGGAGAACCAGCACATGACGTGGTTCGGCGGGTTCTGCCGGCGCTACGCCGGCAAGATCTACCCCGACCGCAAGCTGGTCTTGCCGCGCGAGCACGCGCCCGGCGAGGACGACCTCCTCTTCTTCGCCAAGGTGATGATCTTCGAGCTGCTCGTCGACACGTTCAACCGCCGGATGGCGAAGGACGAGCGCCTCCACCCGCTCGTGCGCGAGATCAACCGCCGCCACCACGAGGACGAGAGCCGCCACCTCGCCTTCGGCCGCCTCCTCGTCGAGGACCTCTGGCGCCGCCACGCGCCCGCGTGGAGCGAGGCGACGCGCGCCGCGGTGCCGGCGTACCTCGCCGCGTACCTCACGGCGACGTGGAAGGAGTACTACAACCCCGACGTCTACGCGGACGCCGGCATCGCCGCGCCGGGCGCCGCCGCCCGGGTCGCGCGCGAGGCGTTCGCGAGCGAGGTCGCCAGGGCGCGCCGCGCCGAGATCGAGACCCGCTGCGTGCGCGTCCTGCGCGACCTGGGTCTCTGGCCGATCTCTCAGGAGCAAGCAGCATGAGCAGCGCGACCGGCACCGCCAAAGACCGCCTGCGGGCGTGGATCCTCGAGCACGGCCGCCGCGTCGACGGCGTCGAGCTCACCGACGACACCCCGCTCCTCGAGAAGCGCATCCTGTCGTCGCTCCAGATCGCCGACCTCCTCCTCTTCCTCGAGGAGCTGCGCGGCGCCCCGGTCGAGCTCGAAGGCCTGACCGGCGCCTCGTTCCGGGACCTCGGCGCGATGAGCCGCGCATTCCTCGCGGAGGCCGCATGACGGCGCTCGCGGAGCCGCTCGCCCCGGCCGAGCTCCACCACCCCGACCTCCGCTGGCGCGGCGATCAGGCCGTCCTGTCCGGCGCGCTGCTCGCGCTCTACCGCCGCCTCGACGCCGTCTTCGCGCGCCTGGGCGTGCTCGAGGACGCGCCCGAGGTGATGTACCCGACGCTCATCGGCGCCGAGCACCTCGCCAGGCTCGACTACTTCCGCTCGTTCCCGCACCTCTGCACGTTCGCGTGCAACCTCGATCGCGACGCCGACAACCTGAAGGCGTTCGCCAGGGGCCCCGGCCTCGACGCGGCGACCGGCGGCGTCGCCCTCACCCGGCTGGCGCCGGTCACCCACGTGCTGACGCCGGCCGCCTGCTACCACGTCTACGTCGACCGGGCCGGCGAGACGTTGCCCGGCTTCACCACCGTCACGACGCGCGCGACGTGCTTCCGCCGCGAGCAGTACTACGCGCCGCTCGAGCGGCAGTGGAGCTTCGGCATGCGCGAGGTCGTCGGCCTTGGCACCGCCGAGGAGGTGAAGGCGTTCCTCGAGCGCGGGCGCGCGCGCGTCGAGCGGCTCGTCGACGCGTGGGGGCTGTCGATCGCGTGGACGCCGGCGACCGACCCGTTCTTCGACGCGTCGAAGAACCCGAAGTACCTCGCGCAGAAGCTCGACCCGGTGAAGACCGAGATGGTGCATGCCGGCCGCCTGGCGATCGGGTCGACCAACTTCCACCGCAACTTCTTCGGCGAGATGTTCGGCATCCGCCGCGCCGGCGAGCCCGCGTTCTCGGGCTGCGTCGCCTTCGGCCTCGAGCGCTGGGTGCGCGCCATCCTCGACGTCCACGGCCTCGATCCCGGCGGCTGGCCGGCGCTCGAGCTCGCCGCCGCGGAGGTCTTCGCTTCGCTCAGCCCCGAGTCCCCGGCTTCGCCGGGGTCGGGCCGCTCCGCGTCCCGGGCCGCTGCGCGGTCCCTCGGAGAGTTTTCGTGACTGACGCGAAGCACGACGCGAAGACGGTCCTCGTCACCGGCGGCGGCGGCTACATCGGCCAGCGCCTCGCCCGCCGCTTGCTCGAGCGCAGCGACGCGCGCGTCGTGCTCTTCGTCCACGGCGATCCCGCGACGCCGCCCGAGGCGCCCGCGTCCCTCGCCGGCTTCGGCGAGCGCGTGCGGGTCGTCGCGGGTGAGCTCGGCGACGACGACG
>JAIOII010000320.1 GCA_019912685.1 Kofleriaceae bacterium | reverse complement strand
GCCCGCGACGAGCTCCTCCGGCACCGGCACCTCCTCGCGCAGCCGGCGCAGGCTCCACGCGACGCGCCGCGGATCGCGCGCCCAGCTCCCGACGCACGCCGGGCAGCCGCGCTTGCACCGGCACCGCTCGACGAGCCCGATCGCCGCGTCGAGGATCTCGCCCATGTGCTCGAACGCCGTCGCCGCGTAGCCCAGCCCGCCGGGGTGGTTGTCGTGGCACACGAGCGCCGTCGCCGTCCGTGGCGCCGCTCCGGCGAGCTCGTCGTGCACGTGGAAGCTCGTCCCCGACAGATCCGTGCGCTCCGCCATCGTGTGCAGCCGCGCGCACGCGGTGAGCGCGTGCACCATGCCGGCCAGCGCGTCGTCGCGCTCTCGGCGCTCCTGCCCGAGCACCGCGAGCACGACCTCGGGCACGACCAGCCACACCGCCTCGGTCTCGAGCACGAGCCGCAGGGGCTCGTGCAGCGCCTCGTAGCCGAGGTTCTGGTGGTTGTGGAACTCGAGCATCTTGTAGCCGACGACGACGTCGTCGACGCGCACGTCGCCGAAGCGCGCCGTCGTCTCGCCCACCGCGCGCTCCTCCTGCACGAGCAGGACGTCGATCGCGCCGCGCACGTCGGGCTGCGTGTAGAAGTTCTGCTCGACCTCGGTCACGTGCGCGACGTGCTGCACCAGATCGAGCTCCTCGACCTGGTACTGCACGCCGTCGTGCAGGTACACGGCGCGCGTGTGCGCCTCGCGATAGACCTGCGGCCGGCTCATCTCGGTGATCGTCGTGCCCGTCCTCCGGTCGACGACCTTGAAGCGATCGCGGTGCACGTTGCGCAGGCTGAGCTCGCCCGCCGGGAAGAGGCCGCCGCACCAGTGCCACGCGCCGGCGACGTCGCGCACCTCGCCGGCGCGCGCCAGCACGCCGACGATCTCGCCGAGGTCGGGGAACACCGCCGCGTCGTCGAGCGTGAGCGGCAGCTCGGCGGCGGCCGCGCGCACGTGGCCGAGCTGGATCGCGAGGTTGTCGCGATCGACGACCGCGCGCTCGGTCGACTGCCCGACGAGCCAGTCGGGGTTCTCGGCGATGAACTGATCGGTCGGCGACACGGCCAGCATCAAGATCCCGTGCGCCACCTGATCGCGCCGGCCGGCGCGCCCGAGCTGCTGCCAGAAGCTGGCGCGCGTCCCCGGGAAGCCGCCCTGCACCACGACCTGCAGCGCGCCGATGTCGATGCCGAGCTCGAGCGCGTTGGTCGACACCACGCCGACGAGCGAGCCGTCGACGAGCGCGCGCTCGACCTGCCGCCGCTCCTCGGGCGTGTAGCCGCCGCGGTAGCCCGCGAGCAGGTAGCCCTCGTCATGCCCGGCGACGTCGCGCAGCAGGTCGCGCGACTCCTTCAGCACGAGCTCGGTCTCCTTGCGGCTCCGGCAGAACGTGATCGTGCGGTGGCGCTGCGTCACGAGGTGGGGCACGAGCGTGGCCAGCTCCGCCGTCACCGGCCGCCGCGTCTCGTCCGGCGCCAGCGGCAGTTGCCAGAAGTGGATCACCTTGCCCGCCGACGGCGACCCGTCGCGATCGACCAGCCGGAACGGGCGGTGGCACAGGGTCTCCGCGTGCTCGCGCGCGTTGGCGATCGTCGCCGAGCTGCACAGGAACGTCGGCGCGCTGCCGTGGTGCGCGCACACGCGCAGGAGCCGGCGCAGCACGTTGGCGAGGTGCGCGCCGAACGCGCCGCGGTACGCGTGCAGCTCGTCGAGGACGACGTAGCGCACGTTGCGGAACAGGTGCGCGAAGCCGCGCCGGCCGTGACTCGGCAGGAGCGCGGTGTGCAGCATGTCCGGGTTGGTCAGCACCAGGTTGGCGCGGTCGCGCACGCGCGTGCGCTCGGCCGGCGGCGTGTCGCCGTCGTACACGCCGGCGCCGATCCGCGGCGCGCGCACGTCGCTGCGCGTCGCCAGGTGATCGACGAGGCCGGCCACGCCGCGCAGCTGATCCTGCGTCAGCGCCTTGGTCGGGAAGAGGAGCAGCGTGCGCGCGCTGGGATCCTCGAGCGTCGCCTGCAGGACCGGCAGGAGGTACGCGAGCGACTTGCCGCTCGCCGTGCCGGTGGTGACGACGACGTTCTCGCCGGCCTGCGCCGCCGCGAACGCCTCGGCCTGGTGGCTGTAGAGCTGCTCGATCCCGCGCTGCGCGAGCGCCGCGCGCAGCGCCGGATGCAGCCCGGGTGGCGACGACGCGACCGGGGAAGCGCGACAGGTCGAGCACCTGCACATCCTATCAGCGGCTATACGGATGTACAGTATCTGGCGCGGTCAGTAGCGGAGAGATCTCACAGCCATGGCGCGTCGGGCACGCTCGCCGAGCAGGTGACCATGCGCTGGAAGCGGAAGAGCCGGTCGCGCTTGTAGTCGCCCAGGTACTGGAGCGCGAGGTCGTCGAACGACACGGTCCGCACCCAGCGGTAGCCGCAGTCGGCGAGGAGCGGCGTGATGTGATCGCTGCCGAAGCGCACCGGCTCCGCCAGATCGCCGACGAACTGGCGCGTCTCCTGGTCGCGCTCGTTCAGCTTCACGCCCTCCGCCATGTTCTTGCCGACGCAGTCGAACGACACGAGCGAGCGCGGGTCGAGCCCGGCGGCGAGCCGCGACGCCGTCGCGCGCACCGCGGCCTCGCTCAGGTACGGCACGACGCCCTCCCAGATGACGAGCGTCGCCTCGCGCGGCGAGAGCCCGGCGGCGCGCAGGCGATCGACCGGATCCTCGCGCTCGAAGTCGCACGACGCGTACGTCGCCGCGTCGACGGGATAGCCGGGCACGCGCCCGAGCCGCTCGCGCTTGGCGGCCTGCGTGTCGGGGTGATCGACCTCGAACCAGCGCACGCCGGCGTAGGGCAGGCGCGCGGCGCGCGTATCGTAGCCGGCGCCGAGGATGACGACCTGGCGCACGCCGAGCCGGTCGCTCGTGATCGCGACGAGGCGATCGAGGAACGCGACCCGCAGCGCCATCCATGCCTCCATCGCCGGCCAGTGCCGGTCGAAGCCGGCCGCGTACTGCGCGCCCTCCTCGCCTGCGAGCTGCTCGGCCCACCGGTCGACGAACAGCGGCCGCTCCCAGCGGCTGCAACGCGCGCGGTACGCGCACACCATCAACGCGGTCTTGCTCGCTCCCTGCATGTTCCTCCGGTACCACGGCGATCCCACCCGCCGGCTTACCCGCGCTGTCTCGGCTACTTGCCGTCGCCGTTCAGGTGGGCCTGCAGCCCGTTGTACGCGGTCGTCACGCGCATCGAGAGCTCGTTCGCCGCCTTCTGCTTCTGCGGGTTCCCGGCGTGCATGTCCGGGTGGTACTTGCGCATGAGCTGGCGGTACGCGCTCTTCACCTCGGCGAGGTCGGCGCCCGGCGACAGGTTGAGCGTCCGGTACCACTCGTTCACCTGGGCGTCGCCCGACGACCGCGCCGCGCGCGCGCCGCCGCCCGCCGACGACGATGTCCGGCTTCCGGACGAGCCGGCGTACCCGCCGCCGCGGGCCGCCTGCTCCTTGATGC
>JAIOII010000319.1 GCA_019912685.1 Kofleriaceae bacterium | reverse complement strand
CGCCGCGACTCCGCGATCGCGCGCGCGCGGCCCTCGGCGAGATAGCCGCGATACGTAACGATGGTTGCAGCCATGCCGGCCGCCAGCGCGCCGGCGAGCACGAGCGAGGCCACGCGGTGGCGCCCGACGAAGCGGCGGACGAGGTCCCACGTCGAGTACTCGTACGCGCGGACGTCGCCCCCGTCCTGCCAGGCCGCGATCTCGTCAGCAAGCTCCTTTGCGCCTGGATAGCGCGAGCTCCGATCGCGCACGAGCGCGCGGTCCGCGATCGCGGCGAGCTCGGCAGGCGCCTCGCGCGAGACGTCGCGCACCCGCGGCGCCGGCTTCTCGCGCACCTGCTCGAGGACCTCCATCGCGCGCCCGCCGACGAAGGGAGGCCGGCCGGTGAGGATCTCGAAGAGGATCGCGCCCAGGCCCCAGACGTCGCTGCGCTCGTCGATCGCCTCGAGGTCCCCGCGCGCCTGCTCGGGGCTCATGTAGGCCGGCGTCCCGATCGCGTGGCCGTGGATCGTGGACGTGGCGTCGGAGCCCGACCCCTTGCCGGCGGCCAGGACGTGGACGCGCTCGCGGAGATCTTGTGCTTGCGGATCGTCGCTCCCGCGCACCTTGGCCAGGCCCCAGTCGACGACGAGCGTCTCGCCGAACTCGCCGACCATCACGTTCTCGGGCTTGAGATCACGGTGCACGACCCCGCGCGAGTGGGCGTACGCGACCGCCTCGCAGAGCCGCCGGAAGTGCGAGATCAGCCGCAATCGATCTTGCAATGTCTTGGCGTCGCGCAGCGCGCTGCCGAGCGAGCGGCCGCGGATGCGCTTCATCGTGTAGTAGAGCGTTCCGTCGGGCCGCACGCCGAGCTCGTGGACCGGGACGATCGCCGGGTGCTCGAGCTGCGCGGTGAGCTGCGCCTCGCGGCGGAAGCGCGCGCGCGACGCACGGCTGCGGTGCACGAGCTGCTTGATCGCGATCTCGCGGCCGAGGCGACGATCGCGCACCAGCGCGACCTTGCCCAGGCCGCCGCGGCCGAGCTCGCCGAGGTGGACGTAGCGCCCGCCCTCGGGCGCGACGAGGTCGTCGGGAGACGCGGCGTCGGCGAGCGAGCGATCCATGGGCGCGCAATGTGGACAATGTGCGCCGCCGCGCCAAGCGAAACCCGCCGCCCGCGTCACGCGCGAACGCGCCGAAGAGGATTCGGCGCCGCCCGGTGACGCGAATGCGCCAGCCGGACGCTCTGAATGGACCTAACGGCGGCCACCTGCCGCCAGGAACCCGAGCGCGGCGCCCATGAGGGTCGTCGCGATCGGGCTCTGCTGCCACCCTCAACCCGAGTCGCAGCCCCAGTAGACGTAATAGACGTAGCCGGCGAGCGCCCCCACCACCGTCGCGGCGATCGTCAGCCACGGCAACTTCATCCCGGAACCTTAGCAGCTCAGGAGCCGCGGTGGAGGCGGACGACCAGCGTCGAGCAAGGCGCGCGGCGGACGAGCGCCTCGGCGACGCTGCCGAGGAGGAAGCGGGTGAGGCCGGTGCGGCCGATGGTGCCGATCACCATCCAGCGCGCGGCGCGCTCGCGCGCCAGCCCCACGAGCGCCGAGACGACGGGGCCGTCGACGGCGACGTACTCGCCGGGGACCTCGAGCTGCGCCAGCGCGTCGGCGAGCCGCGCCTCCGCGTGCTTCCGCCGCTCCGCCTCCCACTCGTGCGACGGGATGACGCCGATGCCCTCGATGCCGACCATCGCATGCGGCACCGGCTCGAGCGCGTGCGCGACGATCAGGCGCTCG
>JAIOII010000318.1 GCA_019912685.1 Kofleriaceae bacterium | reverse complement strand
CGGTGGTGCCGGTCGCCATGGGGCTCGACGCGCCGCTGATGGTGGCGGGCGCGCCCGGCGACGCGCGGCTCTGGGTGATCGAGCAGGACGGCGGCGTCCGCGTCATCAAGGACGGCGCGCTCGTGTCGACGCCGTTCCTGAACCTGAGCGGCACGCAGGGGCCGGTGCTCTCCGGCGGCGAGCGCGGCCTCCTCGGCATCGCGTTCCACCCCGACTTCCGCAACAACGACCGCTTCTACGTCCACTACACGGCGAAGCCGAACGGCGACCACGTGATCGCCGAGTACCTCGCGATCCCGGGGACCGACACGGCCGACCCCGCGTCGCGCCGCATCGTCATGCAGTGGGCGGATCCGTACTCGAACCACAACGGCGGCATGATCGAGTTCGGCAACGACGGCAAGCTCTACATCGCGATCGGCGACGGCGGCTCGGGCGGCGATCCGCAGGACCGCGCGCAGAACAACGCGTCGCTCTTCGGCAAGCTCTTGCGCATCGACGTCGACACGCGCACCGGCTCGAAGCAGTACGGCATCCCGTCGGACAATCCGTTCGCGAGCTCGCCCGACGGCGCGACCGATCCGCGCCCCGAGATCTGGCACACGGGCCTGCGCAACCCGTTCCGCTTCTCGTTCGATCGCGGCACCGGCAACATCTACATCGGCGACGTCGGCCAGGAGCTGTGGGAGGAGATCGACGTCGCCGCCAACACCCCCGGCATCAACTGGGGCTGGGACGACCGCGAGGGGCGTCACTGCTTCGAGCCGTCGAGCGGCTGCCAGACGGCGAACCGCGTCGACCCCGTCGTCGAGTTCAACCAGAGCCAGGGCTGGGACTCGATCATGGGCGGCCAGGTCTACCGCGGCAGCTGCTTCCCGGATCTGGTCGGCACGTACTTCTACGGCGACTACTCGGCGCAGGACCTGTGGGCGTTCGAGTACGCCAACGGGATGGCGAACAACAACCGCCTGGTGCTGAACAACATCGGCAACATCACCGCGATCCACGCCGACGCGCTCGGCGAGCTCTACGTCGTCACGCACAACGGCGTGGTCCGGCGCATCGTCGTTCCGTAGGCCTTCGGCTGGTCAACCGCCGGAGAGCGCGCCGACGATCGTGACGTCGGTCGCCGGCGGGACCGGCGCCCGCAGGTCCTCCTGCCGCTCCTGTCCCACGAACAGGATGATGTGGCGGCGCACGCGGTTCTGCTCGTCGATCACGCGGAAGCGGAAGCCGGGGAACTGGCGATCGAGGTCGTGGAGGACCTCGTCGAGCGTCGCGCCCTCGGCGCGCACCTCGTCCTTGCCGGCGGTGTAGCCGCGGAGCTGCGTCGGGACGATCACGCGCGTCATGCGGGCTCGCCGCTGGTGACCGAGTACACGTGCGGCAGGTGCGGGATGATGCAGCGGAACGAGCTGCCCTCGTCGGTCGACGCCCAGATCTCGCCGTTGGTCGTGCCGAAGTAGATGCCGACGGGATCGGCGGCGTCGAGGCACATCGCCTGGCGCTTCACCGTCCACCACGCCTGCTCGCGCGGGAAGCCCTGGTCCTGGCGCGTCCACGTCGTGCCCGCGTCACGCGTCACGTAGACGGCGGGCTTGCCGTCGATCGGCGTGCGCGGCCAGTTGCCGCCGCCGTCCATCGGGAACACCCACGCGGTGTCGGGGTCGCGCGGGTGGGAGACGATGCCGAAGCCGACGTCGCCGATCTCCTGCGGCATGTTCTTGCCGACGCGCTCCCAGCGATCGCCCGGGCGATCGAGGCGGTAGATGCCGCAGTGGTTCTGCATCCAGAGGCGATCGGGCCGCTGCGGGTGGAGGATCACGCAGTGCGGATCGTGACCGTACGGATACTCGCTGCCGTCGTCCTTCGGCGGCGCGAAGTCCATCGCGACGCCGGAGTTGAGCGGACGCCAGTCGGCGCCGCGGTCGGTCGACTCGAACGTGCCGCCGCCCGACATCGACAGGTAGAGGTGCCTGGGGTCACGCGGGTCGACGATGATCGAGTGCAGCTTGCCGCCGTCGGGCGTCTCGTCCTTGTCGCCGCCGATCCACTTGATCTGCTCGGGGTGATCGTTGAAGCCGGCGACCGGCTCCCAGGTGCGGCCGCCGTCCTCGCTGCGGAAGAGCCCCTTGGGCGAGGTGCCGGCGTACCAGACCTCGGGCTCGTCGGCGGTCGACGGCGTCAGCCAGAAGACGTGATCGACGGCGCGGCCGCGCGGCTCGCCCGTGGGGAAGCGCGGCGGCGACGCCGCCTCCTTCCACGTGGCGCCGCCGTCGTCGCTGCGGAACACCGTCGGGCCGAGGTGCCACTGCCGCGAGGCGGCGAGCAGCGTCTTGCGATCGCGCGGATCGAGCACGACGTGGTGGCACTGCGTGCCGAGGAACGCCGGCTGCGACAGCGACCAGCTCGTGCGGTCGGCGTTCGCGGTGGCGATCCAGATGCCCTTGCGCGTGGCGATGTAGAGCTGGAGCGGCATGGCCGCGGACGTTACACGATCACCTGCTACTCGTTCTCGCCCTCGATGTCTGCGTCATCGTCGTCGCGGAGATCTGTGTCGCTCCCGTTGCCTGTCGCGCGACGCCACAGGCGTCGCAGGCGCCCCGGATCGTCCTTGTTCGCATCCGGATCGGCGTCGGGGTCCTTCTCACGGTCCTTGTCGGCCTTGTCGCCCCGGTCGGAGCGCTTGAGGCGAACCTGCGCCTTCACGTCCGGATCGACGCCGGTGTAGCGCTCGCTGTTGGGGATGAAGCGGATCTCGGTCTTGATCTCGAACGAGAGCGTCGTGAGGAGCCGGGCGATCTCGTCGGACAGGTTCACGTGCGAGAGGAACTCGCGGACCTCGCGCGCGACGATCTCGAGGACCTTGTCCTTGGTGGTGTCGGCGGTGTCGGCGATGTAGCCGGCGACGTTCGGCAGCTGGAGCTCGCGCGTGACCTTGCGGATGCCCTCCTCGGTGGAGAACACCGCCCCGAGGCCGGCGGTGAAGGTGCGGCGCACGAGGTCGGGGACCAGCTGCTCGAGGCGCGCGCGCAGCGTCTCCGAGAGGTCCTTGTCGCGGTCGGCGGTGCGATCCTGCGTGCGGTCCTGCGTGCGATCGCGGTCGCGGTCGGTGCCCGGGCGCTCCCTGGGCGGCGCCTCCTTGGGAGGCTCGGGGGCGTCGCCGGCTTCGTCGGAGGCCATGGCCCTTGCGTACCATGGCGCGGCGGGAATGGGTGCGTGTTACGATCGCGCCGTGGACGCAGCCCGGCGCAGTCTGCTCGACGCAGATTCCGCCGCCGGAAAGGTCGGAGTGACCCCGGCGCGGTCGGCCCGAGGTGCGCCCACGCCCGGGGACCCGACCGGGCGGCCACCGACGCGCGCGTGGCGCTTCGTCATCGCGTACTGGTGCACGTTCCGCGTGATCGCGAGCTACCTGTGGATCCGGTTCTGGGCGCGCTGGCGCAGCGACGTCTGGCTCGACCGGCGGTTGCGCATCGCGCACGTGCGCAACGCGCGGCGCATCGAGCGAACGATCTGCCGGCTGCAAGGCCTGTTCATCAAGGTCGGGCAGCTGATCAGCATCATGACCAACTTCCTGCCCGAGGAGTTCCGGAGGCAGCTCGAGGGGCTCCAGGACCACGTGCCGCCGCGCCCGTACGCCGACATCGAGGCGCGCGTGCGCGCCGAGTGGGGCAAGGGGCCGCAGGAGCTGTTCGCCGAGTTCGCCGAGCACCCGATCGCGTCGGCGTCGATCGGGCAGGTGCACAAGGCGCGGCTGCTCGGCGGCGAGGAGGTCGCGGTCAAGGTGCAGTACCCCGACATCGATCGCATCGTGACGAGCGATCTGCGCACCCTGCGGCGCATCCTCAGCATCGTGCAGCACTTCGTGCCGTACCAGGGGCTCGACGACGTCTATCGCGAGATCCGCGCGATCGTGCTGGCCGAGCTCGACTTCCGCGCGGAAGCCGACAACGGCGATCGCATCGCGGCGAACTTCGAGGGGCGGACGGACATCGCGTTCCCGCGCGTCGTGCGCGAGCTGTCGAGCGAGCGGATGCTGACGACGCGCTTCGAGGCGGGCGTGAAGATCGTCGACGCGGCGGGGTGCAAGCAGCTCGGGCTCGACCGGCGGTCGCTGGCGAAGCAGGTGGTCGAGCTGTACTGCCAGCAGATCTTCACCGACGGCGTCTATCACGCCGATCCGCACCCCGGGAACCTGCTGGTGCGGCCGCTCGAGGGCGGCGCGCCCGGCGAGGCGCAGATCGTGTTCCTCGACTTCGGCGCGGTGGCGACGATCTCGTCGCAGTTCCGCCAGGGCATCGTCGAGCTGATCCAGGGCGGGTTGACGCGCGACACGCCGCGCATCGTGCGCGCGATGCGGCAGATGGGCTTCGTGGCCAAGGGCGCCGACGACCGCGTGTTCGAGCAGGTCGTCGAGTACTTCCACGATCGCTTCAACGAGAGCATCTCGCTCGACACGCTCAACCTGAAGGATCTCAAGCTCGACCCGGAGAAGACGCTCGAGAAGTCGCTCGAGTCGCTCGCCGACCTGCGGCGCATGGACATCTCGCTGCGCGAGCTCTCCGAGAACTTCCACGTCCCCAAGGAGGCGATCGTCCTCGAGCGGACGCTGCTCCTGCTCATGGGCCTGTGCACCGAGCTCGACCCGACGCTCAACCCGATGACGGTGATCAAGCCGTACCTCGAGCGCTTCGTGCTCGGCGATCAGGACTGGTCGGGCATCCTGCTCGACACCAGCCGCGACGTGGTGATGAGCGTGGCGGCGCTTCCCGGCGAGATGCGCCGCTTCCTGCGCACGGCGCACGCCGGCGACATGCGCGTGCGCTTCGCGAACCTCGAGCCGTCGGCGCAGCTCATGTACAAGCTCGGCCACCAGGGCATCTTCGCGGCGATCGGTATCGCCGGCGCGTCGATCGCGATCGTGCTCGAGGGCCGCGGCGAGCTCGAGCGCGCCGAGTGGGCGTGGTGGACGGCGCGCGTCGCCGGCGTGTTCCTGGTGCTCAGCTGGTGGAACGCGCGCGGGCTCCTGCGCAAGAAGAAGTAGCGCGCCCTGCGACTCGCTTCGCTCGCTCGGGGCGAGCGGCAGGCTCACCGGGGGAAGAGCTCGTCGCGCATCTCGATGATCTGGGTGCAGCTGGTGCCGGGCGGGACGCGGACGGCGCGGAAGAGGGAGGGGTTGCCGGGCTGCTGGGTGATGACCGGGTTGAGGTTCTTCACGGCGCCGATCTGGCCGGCGTTGCAGGGGCCGCCGCCGGCGATGTTGCAGCCGAGGATGCCGAGCTCGATCGTGGCGTCGATCTCGCCGTTCACCAGCTCCGAGGAGAAGACCTCGCCGGCGAGGGAGAACTGGGTGCGCAGGGCGACGTAGACCTCGTCGAGGTTCACGGCGGGGACGTTGTAGGCGAGGAGGGTCGTGCCGGGCTTGCCGTCGCCCTCCTGATCGCAGGCGCAGTTCGAGCCGATCGCCAGGTCGCATGTCGTGTCGGCCGACGGCGGGCAGAAGCGGAAGTTGCCGTCGGCGTCGGCCTCGGGCAACGGCGCGGTCCCGAGCGACGACGGATCCAGGACGGCGCCGAGGATGAGGGTGAAGCGATCGGTCTCGAGCTCGGCGCACACCTGGTCCGGCGAGGTGAGCGAGCCGTCGCCCATCACGCCGGCGACCGACTCGATCGTCGACTGCGGGACCTCGAAGCGGATCGGCTGGTCCTGGCCGGCGATCGGGACGTCGGGGATGTCGATGCCGCAGCCGCCCGCGATGACCTGCACCGCGGTGCCGTTCTGCACGATGTCGATCACGAGCAGGAGCTCGGCGGTGGTGTCGACCTCGACGAGGCCCGACGCGTTGACGTGCACGTTGAGCGTGCCGAGCACGGCGGCGCGGCCGTTGATGTCGAACGTGCCGCCGGGGCGGCACTGCTCGCCGAAGACGCGCGCGTCGACCATGTCGCCGCCCCCGCCGCCGCCACAGCTGCCGGCGACCGCGACCGCGGCCGTCGACAGAACCACACTCAGCACCGCACGACGCGAACGCATGGCGTAACACGATACCACTGCTTGAGGTCCGCCCGGCGCGTCGTGTCTAATGCCGCGACGTGCGTCACCCCGGGGCAGCGATCCCAGCGATCGCAGGCATCGCCGTCCTCGGCCTCTGCGCCGGCCCGGGCCCGCGGCCCGCGCGCGCGAACCCGGCGGAGG
>JAIOII010000317.1 GCA_019912685.1 Kofleriaceae bacterium | reverse complement strand
CGACCTTGCGCCGCGACGTCGGCGCGGTCGACGCCGTGGTCCACCTCGGCTCGCCGGTCCTGCGCTCGATCGAGCCGTGGTCGCCCGACGCCCGCGTCCTCCACCGCGCCAACGTCGTGTCCGTCGGCAACCTCGTCGCGCGCTTCGGCGGTCCGTCGACGACGTTCTGCTTCATCAGCTCGTCGACGGTGTACGGACCGCCGCGGCTCCTGCCCGTGCGCGAGGACCACCCGCTGACGCCGGCGTCGCTCTACGCCGTCCACAAGCTCCTCGGCGAGCTCTGGACCCAGCAGACGTGCGCGCTCGACGGGACGCGCGCGCTGGTGCTGCGGCTCGGTCAGGTCTATGGCCCGGGCACGCCGCCGCACATCGCGGCGCGGGCGTTCCTCGAGCGCGCGCTCGCCGGCGAGGCCATCACGCTCACCGTGCCGCCCACCACGATCCGCGACTACGTGCACGTCGACGACGCGGCCGGCGCCGTCGTCGCCGCGCTCGCCGCGCGCGCGACCGGCGTCTTCAACATCGCCGGCGGCGAGCCGACGACGCTCTGGCAGTGGGCGCACCTCGCCGTCCGCTGCGCCGCCACGTCCGCCGCGATCGTCGTCGCGCCGTCGTCGCCGGACGCGCCGTCGTTCTGGATGGACCTCTCCGCCGCCCGCCACGCCTTCGGCTGGTCACCGCAGATCACGCCCGCCGAAGGCATGGCGCGCGAACGCGCGCGCATCGCGGCCGCGGCGGCGTCACTCGGGCAGTGACGGGAGGCGCTGCGGGGCGGGGACGCCGCCGAGGAAGCGGTCGTAGTTCTCGTGACACTCGACGCAGTAGGCGGCGCGCTTCGACGGCGTGCGCCAGTAGATGGGGCCGCCGAGCTTCTTCGCCCAGGCCGCGGGCGGGTTGGCCCATTGGATCGCGTAGTACCAGTCGCCCTGATCGGGCGCGAAGCCCGGCGACTTCTTCGCCATGACGAAGAGCGGGCCGGGCGAGCCGTCGGGCTCGGTCGACGTCTTCACGAGCACGGTGCCGATCGGGATCTCGGCCTCCTCGTCGAGGTACGCGCGCGCGCCGAGCTGGTTGACGTACGTGTCGACCAGGCGGCCGCCGTGCGTCTCGGACGTCACCGGTGACGTGTTGACCTTCACGTACGTCTGCCAGTCGGCGCCGATCTCGAGCGGGCCGAACGTCGAGCCGTCGTCGTCGGACACGGCCATCGAGTCGGACATCATCTGATCCATCGGCGACATATCCTCGCCGCTTCCGCCGCCGCCGCCGCCGGCCTGCTGCTTGCCGCCGCAGGCGGCCAGGGCGCCCACGAGCGTGATGAACCCTGCCCACGTGAGCTTCGTCATGCCATCGCGTACGCCGGCCATGCGCCGAGGTTACAATCGCCGCGATGCGCGCGCGTCTGCTCCTGGCGGCGATGATCGCAGCGAGCAGCAGCGGCTGTAACCAGCTCTTCGGCCTGGACGCGCCGGCGCGCGGCGACGGAGGAGGCGGAGGCGACGACGATGACACGGACGACGGCGGCGGCGGCGACGTCCCCGACGTCGACGCCAACCCCGACGACCGGGACGGCGACGGCGTCGCCAACACGCTCGACAACTGTCCGGACGTGCCCAACCCGACCCAGGCCGACGAGGACGGCGACGCCGAGGTGAACGGCGGCGACGCGTGCGACCTGTGCCCGCACCGCGCGGCGCCGGCGGCGGGCGCGGCGCACACCGACGTCGACGACGACAAGGTCGGCGACGACTGCGACCCGTCCACGCAGACGAAGCACTGCCTGCGCTGGTTCGATGGCTTCTCCGACGGCCCCGACACCGTGATCGACCGCTACGAGACGAGCGCCGGCGACTGGAAGGTCGAGAACGGCGAGCTCGTGCAGCGCTCCGCCCACGTCAACCTCGCCGAGGCGACGATCCGCAACCGCGTCTACGACCGTCCGTTCGTCGCGACGCTGGGCGTCCCCCAGGTGGTCGCCGAGAACGACGGCGACGCCGGCGTCGCGGTGGCGCAGAACGCCGTCGGCGTCTCCGTCGGGTCCGGCGATCTCGTCACCGGAACGTGTTTCGGCGTCGTGATGCGCCGGACGTCGACGCCGACCTCGGCGCAGGTCGCGCTCATGCGCGAGGGCCAGCTCTCCGAGGTCGTCCTCTTCGAGGCGACGGCGCCCAACAGCCGGCTCGTCGCCGGCGAGCGCGTGCTCGTGAGCGCGGACCTGCTCACCTCGTTCGGCTCGCCGCGCGTGGTCGGGATGCTCCCCGACGACTACCCGATGGAGACGACGGCGACCGGGACCGCGACCTGCGCGACCCTGGGCGGCGCCGGCCTGCGCACGCAGTTCGCCGCGGTCGGGTTCCGCTACCTCTACGTGATCGAGCTCCAGGGCGCGTCCGGCTGCGGGCCGCGCGAGCCCTGACCGCGCGGCGGGCTGGTATATACGGCGTTCCGTCCGATGCGTCGTTCGCCTCTCGTCCCGATCTTCCTGATCGTCCTGGTCGACGTCCTCGGGCTCACGATCGTCATCCCGCTCCTCGCGATCTACGCCGAGAGCTTCGGCGCGACGCCGACCATCGCGTCGCTCCTCATCCCGACCTTCGCCGTGTGCCAGCTCCTCGCCGGCCCGGTGCTCGGCCGGCTGTCCGATCGCCACGGGCGCCGGCCCATCCTGCTCATCAGCCAGTTCGGCACGCTGCTCGGCTTCGTGCTCCTCGCCGAGGCGCGCACGCTGTGGATGGTGTTCGCGGGGCGCGCGCTCGACGGCATGACCGCCGGCAACCTCGCCGTCGCGCAGGCCTACATCGCCGATCACACGCCGCCGGAGAAGCGCGCGCGCGCGTTCGGCCTCATCGGCATCGCGTTCGGCCTCGGCTTCCTCGTCGGCCCGGCGATCAGCGGCTGGCTCGCGCACTACGACTACTCGGCGCCGTTCTGGGCGGCGGCGTGCATGTCGGCGATGTCGATCGCCGGCACGTGGTTCCTCCTGCCGCGCCACGAGACGCCGACCGCCGAGCCCGGACGCGCGCGCCCGGGCATCCTCGACTGGGAGGTCTACGTCGAGTACTTCCGGCGCCCGGTGCTGCGCGGGGTGCTGCTGCAGTTCTTCGTCTACATGATCGCGTTCACGCTCTTCACCGGCGGCTTCGCGCTCTTCGCCGAGCGTCACCTGCGCTGGGACGGGGAGCTCTTCACGCCGCGCGAGATCGGCTTCACGTTCGCCGGCGCCGGGCTGGTCGGCGCGATCGTGCAGGGCGGCTTCATGGGCCGGCTGGTCGGCGCGCTCGGCGAGAGCCGGCTCGCCGTCGTCGGCTTCTGCTCCCTCGGCGCCGGCTACGTCGTGCTCGGCTTCGCCGACACGATCACCTTGCTCGCGGTCTCGACGGCGCTGTCCGCGTTCGGTGGCTCGGTCGTGCGGCCGGCGCTGACGAGCCTGGTCACGCAGCTGGGCGGACGCAGCGAGCAGGGCTCCGTGCTCGGCATGACCCAGGCGCTCTCGTCGATCGCCGCGATCTGCGCGCCGCCGATCGCCGGCATCCTCATCGAGCACGACCTCGGCGCCGCCTGGGCGTGGCTCGCGGCGGGCTTCGCGATCCTCGGCGCGCTGCTCGCGCCGATCGGCACTCACCGCGCCCAGCCGCGCAGCACCGACTCGGTCGCGTCGTCGGCCGGGAAGTAGGTCTCGATGCGGAGCTCCTCGGCGGTCACGTCGAGGGGCGTGCCGAGGGTGGTGAGCATGGTGAAGAGGCGCAGCTCGAGGTCGCCACAGCGCAGGTGGACGGCGGCGAACGGGCGCACGTCGGTGGCGAGGCGCGCCTGGTGCCAGTGCGCGGGGACGCCAGGC
>JAIOII010000316.1 GCA_019912685.1 Kofleriaceae bacterium | reverse complement strand
CTCTCTCCTCTCCCCTCTCTCCTCTCCCCTCTCTCCTCTCTCTCCTCTCCCCTCTCCCCTCTCCCCTACCAGACGCGGGCAGCGCTCCAGTCGCTCGCGAACTGCGCCGCCACCGGCGCGACCGCGTTGCCCTCGCGCACGAAGATGCCGACCTCGCGGTTGTCGCGCAGCGAGGTGGAGGACATGTTGTGGGAGCCGATCAGGGCGACGCCGTCGGCGACGAGGAGCTTGGCGTGGATGACCGGCGGGGTGAGGACGCGGACGGGCACGCCGGCGTCGCGGAGCGTCGTCGCGGTCGTGGAGTTCTCGGTCATGTCGGCGGGGTCGGCGAGGAGGACGCGCACCGCGACGCCGCGGGTGTGGGCCTGGATGATCGACGTCCGGATCGCCGAGTCGGCGATGTAGAACATCTCCACGTCGAGCGTCGTCTGCGCGGCCGCGATGAAGGCCAGGATGCGCGAGCGCGCGTCGCCGGGCGAGACGACGAGGCGCGTGCAGTCGAGCGCCGGCGTCTGGCCGCTCCAGTCGGCGGCGAAGATCGCGGCGAGGTCGGCGACGTCGTCGGGGTCGCGGACCACGGCGGCGTAGTTGCGCTGGTCGTCGAAGCCCGCCAGCGTGAAGTTGCCCGAGAGGATGAAGTTGGTCGCGCCGTCGAGCACCATGAACTTCGCGTGCGCGTTGGGGAAGGACGACGACGCGAGCTTCACCTCGACGCCGCCGGCCTCGAGCTGCGAGCGCGTCGACGAGACGCCGCTCTGGTTGGGATCGAGGATCACGCGCACGGCCGCGCCGCGCTGGTCCGCGGCGATGAGGCGGTTCGCGATGCGATCCACCGTGAAGGTGTACATGTGCACGTCGATCGACGTGGAGGCCGCGTCGATCGACGCGACGACGCGCTCCTCGAGCGCGGCCGTGCCCGCGCCGGGCCCGACGATGAGCTCGGGCGGCATCGAGCGCGGGCGCGCCGGATCGCAGGACGCGCCGTCGCCCGCCGCGTCGATCGCGGCACCGTCATCGTCCGCGGCATCGTCGCCGTTGCGGCACGCCGCGAGCGCGACGAGCGCGAGCGCGAGGCCTACGTGCGCTCGTTGGGACATCGCTCGTCGACGCCGCGGGCCTTGGGGCACAGCGCGTACAGCTCGTGACGGTGGCGGATGACGTGGAAGCCGCCGAGGCGCTGCGCGATCTTCTCCTGCAGGCGCTCGATCTCGTCGTCCTCGAACTCGAGGATGAGACCGCACTTCGCGCAGATCAGGTGGTCGTGGTGCTCGCCCGCGACCTCGAAGCGCGCCTGCCCGTCCCCGAACTGGCGCTCGATCGCCAGGCCGCTCTCGACCAGGAGCTTGAGCGTCCGGTAGACGGTGGCGTAGCCGACCTTCTGGTGGCGCTTGCGCACCTTGGCCAGGAGCTCGTCGATCGAGATGTGATCCTGCGTGCGGAAGAACTGATCGACGATCGCCTCGCGCTGCGTCGTCGTGTTCAGCCGCTTCTCGAGGAGCCACGCCTTCCAGCGCTCCTTGAGCTGGCGTGCATCGCTCTGATGGAACTGGTTCGCCGCGGCCGACACGGTTTCATTGTATCATCGACCGATGGCAACGGCCGACGAGGACGGGTTCGATGCGGTGCTTGCGCGCCTGCGCAAGGTGGTGGAGCGGCTGGAGAACGGCAACCTGAGCCTGGAGGAATCCCTGACCGCGTACGAGGAGGGCGTCAGCCTCGCGAAGCGCGGTCACCACCTCCTCGACGGCGCCGAGAAGCGCGTCGAGCTGCTGATCGCCGGCGGCTCGCAGTCCGTCCCGCTCGACGAAGCGGCCACCGACGATCCGCGTTGAGCGCGCCCGTGAGCCTCGTCGCCGTCGTCGATGACGATCGCGAGGTGCGCGAGTACCTCGAAGCCGTGCTGCGCAAGGCCGGCTACGACGTCGCGCTCGCCGCCAACGGCCTGCGCCTCGTCTCGGCGCTCCAGGTCGATCGTCCGGACCTCATCCTCCTCGACGTCAACATGTCGTGGATCGACGGGTTCGAGCTGTGCCGCGCGCTCAAGAAGAACCCGGAGTGGTCGAAGATCCCGGTCGTGTTCGTGTCCGGTCGCTCGGCTCCCGCCGACATCGAGGCCGGGATGGCGTGCGGCGCGGTCGACTTCTTCTGCAAGCCGATCGACGGACGAGCCCTCGTCAGCCGCGTCCACCAGCTGCTACAACCCAGTTCGTGACCACGATCGATCCCGGCGCCGCGCCCGCGAGTGTGCAGTCGTTCCTCGCCCGCGTCGTGCCGGCGATCGAGACCGAGCTGAGCGTGCGGCTCGACGCGGGCGAGGAACGACTGCACACTCGCGGGCGCGGCGCCGGGATCGATCGTGGTCACGAACTGGGTTGTAGCAGCTGGTGGACGCGGCTGACGAGGGCTCGTCCGTCGATCGGC
>JAIOII010000315.1 GCA_019912685.1 Kofleriaceae bacterium | reverse complement strand
GGCCCCTACCGCACCGCCGCCCCCGCCTCCGACGGCGTCACCGTCGCCGGCAGCATCGTCGGCACGCCCGCGTACATGTCCCCCGAGCAAGCCCGCGGCGAACCCGTCGACGAACGCACCGACGTCTACGCCATCGGCGCGATCCTTCGCGAGCTGTGTACCGGGTGCTCGACAGGACACGAGAGATCCACTCCCTTGACGCTCCGTGGCGTCGACGCCGATCTCTCGGCGATCGTCGCGCGCGCCACCCAGGTGGACACGTCGAGACGACACCGGACGGCTCGCCTCCTTGCGCAGGACGTTCGCGCGTACTCGCATGGCCTCCGCGTTTCGTCGCGGACCTACAGCCTGCCGGCGCTGATGTCCCTCTGGATTCGCCGGAACCGACGGCTCGCCACGGTATCGATGTCGATGTTGCTCCTGCTCGCTGCGTTCGCTGCGTACGCAACGCGATCGGTCGTCGCTGCGAAGAACAGGGCGGAGGCTTCACGGCGAATGGAGGCGCGGGCACACGCGCGCGCCGCGGATGAGCGAGACCGCGCCCTGCTCGCTCAGGCCAAGCTTGTGTTGGACCGCGACCCTACGAGTGCACTTGAGGTCATCCTACGCGCGCCCGATTCGGCAGATGCTGCGCTCGTGCGTGCGCGAGCGCTCGGGGAACACCGAGCGGATCGAACGCTGTCGTTCGTCAGCCCAGTTGCCGGCGCATCCTTCGCACCTGACGGTCGCATCGCCGTGGCGTCTCTCGATCGGCGCCTCTACATCGTCGACTCCGCAAGACAAGAGCGCACCAGTGCCGCCACCGATCTGGCGGAGTCCGCGCGCCTGGCGCGCGACGGGGACGGATGGTGGTACGTCGCGAGTGCGCGTGGCAACGCTCATCTTCGTCACACCTCCATGCAGATCTCGGTCCCGTTGCCAGGAGAGGTGAACCGCCTGCTGGTCGCCGGCCCGTTCGTGCTCGTGCTCCTCGAGGACCACACGCTCCTGGAAGTGACCCGGGACGGCGTTGCGAAGGCTATGTACGAGGACGTGACGTCAGCAACGCTACGCCCGAATGGCACAGTCGTCCTCTGCACGGGCTCGAACAACCTTCTGCGTGGTCACGCGTCCAGCAGCGTGTTCGCCACGGACGGTAGCTGCGACGCACAGGTCGCTCCATTCGCCCTCGACTCCTCGGCCACTGCGCTCGTTGTTCCGCTAGAGCGCGGCGATGTACTTGTCCAGATCGGCGACACGACGCGCCGCCATTCGTCACGAGCCGGGACCTTTGTCGCGGCAGCCGCCGCCGACGTCGTCGGACTCATCGACAGCGCAGGTGAAGGGTACTTCGTGGATGCGACCGGTCGTCTGACCCGAGGTTTCAGCCATCAATCGCGCGCAACCGGGGTGGCAGCCAACGGGAAGGTGCTTGCGTGGTCATACAGCGACGGAATGGTCTTCGTTTATGACACCGCCGATGGAGACAGCTGGGCCATCAAGGCACACGCCGGTCGGCTCGGCCACATCTCGTTGGCTTCCGAGGGCACGAGGTTGTTGACCGCAAGCTCCGACACCGTTCGTGTGTGGAGCCTGGATCGAGGCGAGCTCCAAGCCGTGACATCCAACCATTGTCAGGCGTTCAACGTAGCGGTCCCGACCAGAAAGCCCACCCAGGTTGCAACGGACTGCGCGAGCGGCGGGGTCGTCTTGCACGACCTGACGACGGCGACGAGCCGTACTGTTCACGCTCATCGGCAGCTCTCATTCGGCCTCACGTGGTTGTCGCGCACCGTTTGCTCGGGTGGATGGGACGGTGCCGTTGTCTGCACGGATATGGAGACGGAGCGTTCTTGGACCGCGGCACAACACGACACCCCAGTTCGATGGATCACGAGCGATCAAACAACGCTCGCGTACATAACCGCAGATGGAGGCGTGTGGGTGAACAACCTCGAGACTCCTTCCCGCAAGGTCGCGACGATTGATGAGGAGCCGTATCGAATCGCGATCATGGCAGATCAGCTGGCCATTGCGACATACAGCGGTCAGCTGACGTGGATCGATCGAGCCAGTGGAAGAGTTCTGCGTTCGGACGCTCACCAAGGACCGATCACCGATATCGTTGCGGTCGGCTCCGACGGCGTCTACTCCGCGAGTCACGATGGCTCCGTGGCACGCTGGGACGCGGGCACGCTGCGCGACCGCTGGCGCTTCGATGGCCCGGTCCGTTACCTGCGACCCCTGGGACCCGATTCCTTCGCAGCATCCGTCTCGCAGCGAACGTTGGCGCTGGTACAGGGCGCGCGCCGGATGACGGTCGACATTGAGTCCACCATCACGGGGCTGACGAACATCGGCGACTTTCTCGTTCTGTCGAACGTCGACGGCGAGATCATCTCGATCGACCGGGCCAACGGCCGCGTCGCCAGCGTCGACCTTCACGACGGTGCCATTCGCGCTATCGCTTCGATCGATGCAGAGACCGTCGCCGTTTCGACTGCGACCGGTTCCATGTATCGCCTACGACCTTCCTCACTCACGTACACGTCGTTCCCGCTATCAACGAAAGGAAATACACAATGAAGAAATTCAAGCTTCGAATCTCCCGTCAGACTCTGCGTCCGATCACAAGCTCACAACTGCGCGACGTCGCCGGCGCTGGGCCGAAGGTTGGTGACAGCGAGGATTGCGTTAGTCGGCAAATGTCGGTCTGTGTGCGGTGTCCTGGGGACTCGCTCCGCATGGCGATCTGCGCGTAGACGCTCAACACCAAGGCAGTTTCCTCCGATGACACGCTCTCGATTACGCATCGGCCTACTCGCCTTGGTGGCGGGGTCCGCTTGTCACCACACATCGCCCGCAATGCCGGGCTCTGCCGAGTCGGCGGGGCCCGGGTTGCGGGTTCTCACACGACATGACAAGCCGGCGCCATCGTCCGTCGTGCTCGTGAGCTCTAGCTCCGGCAAGGTACTCGCGATCGAACGCGGCGACGATGCCGGCGTCGTCCGGCTGGCGCTCGAACCCGGACTCTACAAGGTTCGCGTCGCGTCTCCCAAAGGCTATGCGGTTCGAGAAGTCGACCTTCGAAAGGACCTCATTGCGCTACGTCTCGATGATTCGTGCGAGCTAGTTGCCGGCGTTACGAGCGACGAGCTCGGTCCCGGAGACATCGCCTGGTTGCTCACAGTCCCCGGTGGCGAGTACTTCGGCGCGATCATTGATCGCGATCGAACCTTCCGCGCCTGCGTACCTGCAAACGCATATGCACTGGACCCCGATGAGAGACTCGCCCCGTTCTTCGCGTTCGAGCCGCCTGCGAAGATCCGGTTCGACGCCTACAAGCGCGAACGAATCGAGGTCCCGCCACCCGAGACTGCAGCCCCCGCATCGCATGCATCCATCGGGGAGCTCGTCTCGCGAAACACCGTCATCATTGGTATCGGCGAGGCAAACCATGGCTCGCGCGAGTTCCTCGCGATTCGTTTGAAGGAAACGCTGGCACTCGCCCGTACCCAGGATGTCCGATACATCGCGCTCGAAGCCGGTGCGGCGGAAGTGTTTCCACTCGACGACTACGTGCACGGAGCCTCCGTCGATGTTCGCGGTGCAGTCTCGAAGATCGGCTACTGGATGTGGGACACTGAAGAGTTCATCGCCACCCTTGAAGCGATCCGCAAGTACAACGCGTCGGCTGCTGCCTCGGAGCGGTTGACACTGATCGGGGTGGACGTACAAACGGCGTCAGCTGCCGCCGCATACCTTCGAACATCTCGGATCTCATTGTCGCCGCAGCAACGGGATGCGCTCGACCTCGTGGGAGCCGCCGACAACTTGACGCAGCTGCCAGGAGAACGCGCTTCGACACTGAGCGAGGCGTTCGCGGCGCTGACGCTGCCAGGCGGAGACTCACCGAGTCTTCGCCTCGAGCTCGCGCGTCTTCAGATCGAGTGTCGCTTCGCGATGTTGACCCAGACGAATCGGCTCAGCCCTATCGTGCGAGAGGAGGGCATGGAGCGGATGACCAACCTGCTACTGGAGAAGCTTGGTGCCAATCGCGCTGTTCTGTGGGCGCACAACGGTCACATCAACACGGACCCTCACGCTGGATACATCCCCCTCGGAGCCCGACTTCGTGCGGCGCACGGCCACAAGTACATGGCCGTGGGCCTGCTCATGGGTTCGGGCGAGTTTCGCGCCTGGGATGTGAACCAGAAGGTCGGCGTTGTGAGCCATCGGATCGACGCTCCGCCCGCGTTCACACTTGAGGCCCACCTGCTACGTCACTTCGTTGCTGGGCCTGTGTTTGCTTCACTCGACGAGGTGCCAGCCGAGCTCGCACAATGGATCTCGATCCCACGACGTGCGGTGGAGGTAGGCGGCCAGATGTCGAGCGAGTGGCGGCTCCGAAATCACAGCGCCGCTTTCGACGCAATCGGGTTCGTTCCGCGCGTGTCACCAACGACGCCGACGCCTACTGGAGTGCGAAAGGCATCATGAAACTTTCGGTCCTCGACACTCGATCGCCGGACCACCTTCCGGTGCTGGTTCCAGAGCTGGAACGGCTGGGCTTTCACCGGTACTGGGCGACCGAGCATCACTCGGAATTTCAGAGCGCGAGCCCGACAATCGTCGCGGGGCTGGCGGCCGGCATCACCGATCACATGCGAGTGGGCACTGCGGGCGTGTTGTTGCGCGCTGCCTCCGCGTTGCGCATCGTCGAGGATTTCGCAACGCTCGAGCTGTTCTTCCCGGGGCGTCTCGATCTCGGAGTCGCGGGCGCGCTTCCCTCGGGAGCGTACGCCACCGAGCTCCAGCGGGACGTTCCTTTTGCACCTCCAGAGGCATACGCCGAACGAGTCGCTCGCCTCGTCGAGCTAGTTCGTACTCGAACCTTGGCCGGCACTTCCAGCAGGATCGGCCCCAGGTCGAACTCATTGCCCGAGCTATGGATGTGCGGAACGAGCGTGCGCGCGGCACGGCTCGCCGGATCGCTCGGCATCTCGTTCGCGTATCACCACTACCTGGCCAACCCGGACCAGCGAATCAACGTCGACGTCGGCGATGCGTATCGCGGAGCGTTCGTGAGCGTGGAGGAAAGCAAGCCGCGGTTGCTGGTCGCCGCGTACGGTCATTGCGCCGACTCCGAAGTACGGGCGGTCGAGGAATGGAAGGCTTTCCTTGGCCCTGACGCGCCTCAGCCGAGTTTCGTCGGCACGCCGGCGCGTGCGGCGGCAACGCTTGCGGCTATCGCCGTCGGCTACGGCGCCGATGAGCTGGCGATCGATTGCTTCGCACCGTCGATCGACGAACGCACACAGGCGCTCGCGAGTCTCAAGGCGGCCATGGATGGCGCTCGAGACGACGCAGACGTCGCCCAGGCAAGTTGATGGTCTCGACATTGTGCGCCACGCAAGCCTCTGCTTCGCTCTATTGCTCGGATGCGCTACCCAGCGCACTGCGCCTCCCTTGTCGCAGGAAACGGTGTCGACCGACCTACCGAACGACACATCGACGGAGCCGCGGCAGGATGGTCGGCTCTGAAGACGCCCCTCGCGCAGTCAGTCGACACCCGCGGCGAGGCGACGCTCGGGCCCGTCTTGACCTCGGGCATATTGACGACAATGACGCTGAGCGGCTTCGCTTCCATGCCCGTGACTTCCACATCCCCGAGGAACGTTTCCCTCGCGCTAGGCTGAAGGCTGCAGTCGACGGGCGACTTCGCGCGAACAGCGCCGATCTGGGCGACGCCATCGTCGCCGCGTAGCGAGCACGTCGCGCGCGTCTGGGAGAGCACCGTGACAGCGCTCCGAGGACACCACCATGCACATCCCACGCACTTCCATCATCCTCCTCGCCATCATCACGAGCTGTGGCGGCACCACCCGCGCCACCGAGAGCCCGCCACCCCCCATCGCTGTCGCGACAAGCACGGCGAACTCACACGTGCTCCAGCCGGCGCCAGAGGGCCTGCGCCTGCCCCGCACGGCGCGCCCGCTCGGCTATCGGCTCGCGCTCGACGTCGATCCCGCGAACGAGACGTTCGCCGGCCGCGTGGTGATCGATGTCGAGCTCGACGAGGCGGCGCACCCGCTCTGGCTCAACGCCACGAACCTCACGATCGACTCGGCGCGGATCCTCCCACGCGACGCGGGGACCGAGCGGCCGTTGCGCGTCGTGCCCGGCGGTCCGGATGTCATCGGCCTCGCGGCCGACACGCCGTTCGGACCCGGTCGGGTCCAGATCGAGATCGTCTATCGCGGCGTTCAGAACGACCGCCAGTCCGATGGCATCATCCGTCGCGCGGACGCGGGCGACTGGTACCTCATCACCGACCTCGAGCCGCTCGGCGCGCGTCGCATCCTCCCGAGCTTCGACGAGCCTGCGTTCAAGGTGCCGTGGCAGCTCGAGCTCACCGTCCCGGCGGCGACGTTGGCGGCGTCGAACACGCCCATCGAATCCGATGTCCAGCTCGACGATGGACGGCGACGGATCACGTTCGCGCCGACACCGCCGATGCCCAGCTACCTCTTCGCGTTCGCGGTCGGTCCGTTCGACGCCGTCGACGCGGGGGCGACGCGCAAGGGCGTGCCGATGCGCATCCTCGTGCCTCGCGGCCGCAGCGCCGATGCGGCGTTCATGGCGCGTGAGTCGGGACGCATCATCGCCGCGCTCGAGGACTACACCGGCATCGACTTCCCGTACGCGAAGCTCGATCACGTCGTCGTGCCGGGATCGCCGGGCGGGGCCATGGAGAACGTCGGCCTCATCACGTACGCCCCCGAGTTCCTCCTGATCCCCGAGCGGGAGGGCGACGACCTGCGGCGCATCGCGCTCTGGTTCATGGCGCACGAGGTCGCGCACCAGTGGTTCGGCAACCTCGTCACGCTCGCGTGGTGGGATGACATCTGGCTGAACGAGGCGTTCTCGAACTGGGCGGCCGATCGCGTTATGACCGGGCTGTACGAAGCGTACGACAACGGGCTCGTCGCATCGGCGGGACGGTGGCTCGCGCTCGACGGCGAGGCCAACCCTGGCGTCCGCGCCGTGCGCGAGCCGATCGTTCAGGTGAGCGACATCGACCGCGCGTTCGACAGCATCACGTACGACAAGGGCGCGACCATCCTGCACATGTACGAGCAGGTCCTGGGCGTCGAGGTGATGCGCGACGGTGTGCGGACGTATCTCGAGCGTCACCGCTGGCGGACCGCGACGGCTGCAGACTTCATCGCCGCGCTGTCCGAAGCAGCGGGGCGAGATCTGGCGCCATCTCTCGCGCCGTGGCTCGATCGTCCCGGCGCGCCGCTGGTGTCGATGTCCGTCACGTGCAAGCCGGGCCAGCCCGCGGTGGTGGAGCTCGCACAGCGACGCATTCCGGTCGTGGGCCTCGCGAACGACGACACGATGATCTGGCCCACGCCCGTCTGCGTTCGCGTTCCCGGCGAGGCGAAGCCCCGCTGCACCGAGCTTGCCGGGCAAACCGGACGCATCCAGCTCGGCGAGCGCTGCCCGTCGTTCGTCGTGCCCACGGGCCGAGGACACTTCCAGACCGAGCTCTCGCCGCCGTTGCGAGCCGCACTCGTGCGAGACTGGACGCGACTCGACGCTGTCGAACAAGCCGCCATCGTCACCGACACCGCCGCGCTCGTGGAGGCCGGACGGCTCGCGCCGGGCGCGATGCTCGAGCTGCTCCCGAAGATCGGCCGCAGCCAGAACCGCATCGCCATCCAGGCCGCGGTGATCGCGATCCAGCGCTACGACCTCGTCGTGGAGCCGACCGAGCGGCCCCGCTTCGAGAGGGAGATCCAGCGATCGTTCGGCAAGCTCGCCCGGGCCACCGGCTGGAAGCCGCGACCGGGCGAAGCCGTCCTCCCAGGTGTGCTGCGCCGGACGCTCGTCCCCGCCGTCGCGGTGATCGGCCGCGACGACCGGCTCAACCGCGACGCACGCGAGCTCACCCGGCGATGGCTGACGGATCGCAGCGTGCTCGGGTCCGAGGAGAGGAACGCCGTGCTGCGCGCCGGGATCGCGTCGGATGATGGCGCGCTCTTCGATCAGATGCTCGCGCTGGTGATGGCCGAACCCGACATCGCCGTGCGCCGCGCGATGGCACGCGCGCTGGGTCAGACCAACGATCCCGCGCGGCTGCGCCGCGCGTTCGAGACCCTGACCTCGCCTTCCACTGTTGCGCCGGAGATGCTGGGTGCCTTTTCGGGTGCCAGGACACCCGCGCTCACGGAGGTGGCGCTGGCGTTCCTCGAGCAACAGCTGCCGCAGCTGCTCGAGAAGGTGCCCGCCGACTGGCACGGGGCGATCATGCCGTGGACCTGTCACGCCTCTCAGCGCGAGCGCGTCGCGGTGATCCTCGACGCGCACTTCGTGGCGCTACGCGACGTGGGGAAGGCCGGGCGTGATCGGCAGCTGGCGCGCATGGACGCCTGCATCGCCGAATCCGACGCTCTGCGCGCCAGCCTGCGCACGTACCTGCGATCACGGTGACCTTCAGCCTCTTGCGTGAGATCCTGATGCAGCGCCATTCCGTCGTCGTCGTCGCCTCCTGGTTCGCATTCTCCTGCGGCGGTCCAACGCCGGCGCCGTTGCCGCGAGCCAGCGTGTTGCCTTTGCCCGCTGCAGTCGCCGCGCCGCCGGCGACCGCATTGCGCGACCCCACTCCGCCCGCGTTTCGGCTTCCGGGTGACGTCCGGCCCATCCGGGCGGAGCTGGAGCTCACCATCCTCCCCGACCAGGAGCATCTGGACGGCATCGCGCGGTTCGAGCTCGACATCGTGAACGCCACGCCGGCGGTCTGGTTGCACGGCGCCGATCTGACGCAGCTGAGCGCCACGATCGGCGGCCAGCTCGCGCGCGTCGTCGCCGGCGACGACGACGTCATCGGGGTCGTCCCGTCCGCGCCGCTGGCGGCGGGTTCATCGACGCTGGAGATCCGGTACCGCGCGCCGATCGACCGCGAGCGCAGTCGCGGGGTGTACAGCTCCAAGGAGGGCGCCGACTGGTACGCATACACGATGTTCGAGGCCATCGACGCACGTCGGGCCTTCCCGTGCTTCGACGAACCCGGCTTCAAGATCCCCTGGCAGCTCACGTTCCATGTCCGCCGCGACCACGTCGCGCTCGCGAACGCGCCGGTCGTCAGCGAGCACGAGGAAGCCGGCGGGATGAAGCGCGTCGAGATCGCCGAGTCCAAGCCGTTGCCCAGCTATCTCGTCGCGTTCGTCGTCGGCCCGTTCGAGCTCGTCGAGGGGGGCGTGGCAGGGCGAGCTCGAACACCGGTTCGATTCATCGTGCCGCGCGGTCGCGGCGCCGAGACGCGCTACGCCCGCGAGGCGACTCCGAGGGTGGTCACGTTGCTCGAGGACTACTTCGACATGCCGTACCCGTACGAGAAGCTCGACGTCGCGGTCGTGCCTCGCTACTGGGGCACCATGGAACATCCCGGCATCGTGGCCATGGGCCAGACGCTCACCCTCATCCCGCCCGACCAGGAGACCACGAGCCGCAAGAAGGCCTACGCCAACATCCTCATCCACGAGCTGGCGCACTACTGGTTCGGCGATGTCGTCACGATGGCCTGGTGGAACGACACCTGGCTCAACGAAGCGCTGGCCTCGTGGCTCGACGTCAAGATCACCGACCAGTTCGAACCCTCCTGGCACTACGGCGATGACGGGATCGCGATCGCCAACGCCGCCATGAACACCGACCAGCTGCTGGCAGCGCGCGCCATGCGGCAGCCGGTCGACTCGAGCGAGGCGATCCAGGCGAGCTTCGATAACGACACCACCTACGGCAAGGGAGCGGCCGTCCTCCGCATGTTCGAGGAGTGGATCGGGCCTGATCGGTTCCAGTCGTTCATCCGCGCGTACATCCGGCGTCATGCATGGGGAACCGCAACCGCCGACGACTTCCTCGCCGCGCTGACCGCCGTAGCCGGCGAGGAAAAGGCGACGGCGTTTCGTACGTTCCTCGAGCATCCCGGGGTTCCCGTCATCGACATGAAGCTGCGCTGCAACGGGGACACGGCGACGCTCGACCTGGCGCAGCGGCGCTCGTTGCCGGCCGGCGTGCAGGATCCGTCCGCCTCGACGTGGCACGTGCCGGTGTGCGTGCGGCACGGCTCGCGCCGTCACCAGCAGCGCCAGTGCTGGCTCCTCACCACGCCGGAGGCTGTCGTCGCGCTCACCGGCCCCTGCCCGACCGTGATCGTTCCCAATGCCGGAGGGAACGGCTACTACCGGTCGGCCGTGGGCGAGAGGCTCGGCGACTCGGCGCGACGGGGAGCTCCTCGCCGCGAACGAATCTCCGCGATCGACGACGCCGTCGCTGCATGGAAGCACGGGCAGGTCGACCTCGTCGCATTGCTAGAGCTGGCCCTCCGCCTGCATGACGACCCGGACGAGCGGGTAGCGCTGCGGGCCACACGCGTTCTGTGGGCGCTCGCCCCCGACCACCTCGCCGAAGATCACCATCGGCGCTACGTGCGCATGATCGTGAAGACGTTCGGTGCGCGCGCACGCAAGCTCGGCTGGCAACGCCGCGCCGGCGATGGCGATGACCGCCACGATATGCGCAGATTGTTGCTGGCCGTGGTTGCCGATCACGACCCGAAGCTCCGCGAGGGAGCCGCACGGCTGACGACCGCGTTCCTGCGCGATCCGACGTCGGTGCCGGATGACATCGCCGACATCGCGCTCAGCGTGGCCGCTGCTCGCGGGGACCGCACACTCTTCGATCAGGTGCTCGGGAAGGCGACGAGCGCCACCGATCTGCGGCTTCGACGTCGGCTCTCGCGCACCCTCGGCGCATTCCGCGATCCCGCACTGGCCGCCGCCGCGCGCGAGCTCCTGCTCGCGCCCGAGCTCGACCTGCGAGAGTCACTGCACGTTCTTCTCGCCCAGCTGCTCGATCGCCGCAATCGCTACGACGCCTGGAGGTGGACACGCGACCACTTGCCCGAGCTGCTCGCGAGGATGCGCGACGACGAATCATCCTGGTTGATCGCCGCGCTGGGCGAGACCCCCTGCGACCGCGCGCACCGCGACGAGACGTCCGCCTGGCTCACGCCGCTGGCCGAGAAGATCGACGGTGCGCGCAACGCGCTCGCGCAGTCACTGGAGCGCGCCGACCGCTGCATCGAGATCGCCGAGCGCGACCTGCCAGCGGTGCGGAAGTTCCTGGCGCGCTACTGACTCGTCACGCCGTCGCTGGTGCGAAACGCCGGTGCAGAGATCGAGCAATGGAACATTGGAACAGTGGCGGAACCGCGAGGCGGAACGCACGCACGCGACGATCGAGTAACTGTGAGTCTGGAACTGTGCGCCGTCATTCAATCAGCGGCACTTCATTGTCTGGCACGAGCCGTGCTCTGCGGAGGCGGACTGTCGAACTGACAGCCACCTTTACAGGAATGGAGTGACCAATGAAGCACAAGATTGCCCTCTCGCTCGTGACCGCAACGCTGATCTTCGGAAGCGTCGTGTACGCGAAGCCCAAGGCGCCCGATACACGCACGGAGAAGCAGAAGTGCTTGGACAGCTGCGAAGCGAAGGCGCTCATCTGTATCCTCGCGTTGGATCCGATCCAGTGCGTGCGGGACATCGTCGAGCCATGCAAGCGAAAGTGCGAAGAGAAGCATCCCGACAAGGTGCAGTGATGCGGCGCTACGTCGCGATGGGTGCCTGCGGTGCAGCGATCCTGGGTGCCGGCGTCCTGATGATGGTGCTGCTCGATGCCTCGAGTAGCGCCTCGCAAACGCCGACGGCTGCCGCAGCCCCGAGTGAGCCTGGACGAGCACCAACGCCAGCTCCTGTAGCCGGTGGCGAAGGCTCGTCGTCGCAGGACGGGCGGAGCGTTGGTGACGCCGTCGCGCTCCCCCGTCGCTTCCTTCCCAAGGAACTCGGGGCCCCCGGCTTGGCGATCAGCCGAAGCGTTTCTCGTCCGGAAGCCGCGCGCCCAGAGCCATGGGACGAGCTCGAGACTGGAATCACGCGCGAGTTCGCGTCAGAGGATGCCGCCAACGGCGTCCTCGAGGTCCTTGCCGAACTGTGCGAGGTCATGCACGGCGGTGGCTACGAAACGGCCAGAGAGAACGACGAGGAGCTCATCACCATCGTCATGAACGCACGCGCGCAGCTCGATACCATCATCGACGTCGAGGCATCTCGTGGCGCGCTCGAACCCGTCTGGCCGCTCTGGGTGGAAGCGTGTGAGCCCGGGGGTGACGGCCCGGACACAACCGTTGCACCTCGCTGACAAGCCCGTTTCTCGGAGTCGAAGGTTGCGCACTCGCGAAGCGGCGATCGATCTCGTGCGCATGGCGGACAGATGAGAGCGCGCCGTCGGCCACATCGACGAATGACGAGGAGCGAGAGCTCCTGCTGACAACCACGCCTCCGCGCCAAGTGGGGCGCGCACCACGCTCGAAGGGCTTCCCTGCTGACCGAGGGTGAGGGTCGACGACGCTGCGTTCCTGCTTGCCCAGCACTCCCCCGATCTCTTCCTTCAGGAGCGCGTGCTTCGCTCGCGGCCAGGGCCGCTGCCTTGGACGGCGCCACGTGGGAGGCGCTTCCGATCGAAGACGCCGACGGCGTCGATGGCCGCCGGCGCGCCGCCGGACTCTCGCCAATGGCCGCGTACATCGCGGAGATGAGCATGGGCTCCACTTGTTCCGACCCCTCGAGGTCGCGTCGAAGCGGGCGGCCTGCTGACCGAGGAGCAGCAGGTCGCGTGGGATTCGCCGGCGTCGTTCGACGCTGCGGCTTCTCTAGAGAGACGGGGTGAGGGCGGTAGGACTCGAACCTACAACCAGCGGATTAAGAGTCCGATGCTCTACCATTGAGCTACGCCCCCGGACTTCTAAGCTATCCTCGGATTTTCAGTGAGCTCGGGGCGACTCGAACGCCCGACCTACGGGTTCGAAGCCCGGCGCTCTATCCAACTGAGCTACGAGCCCTTCACGTGGCCGGGCGGATAGATAGAGAACCATTGCCCCGGTGTCAAGCCGGCGCGAGGGCGAACGCGAATCGGGGGTGTCCGCCTGTGGGTCTCAGCCCACAGCGTGAGCTGAATCCCACTCTTCGCTGGGGATCCAGTCACCAGGAAGCCCCTGATTTTTCAGGGTTTGGCAGAAGAAAGGGGGTTCAAAAAGCGGCCTGACCGCTATAGAGTCGGGTCCTCTCTGGGGAAGAGGAGCACCTGCCGTGTTTAGCAAAGACTCGCGCGTCAACGTCTTGCTCACGATCCTGTTTCTGGCCATGTCCGCCTGCGGCGGCATCGGCTCGGGCTGCGGCTGCTCGCAACAACCGTTGCCAGCCGGCGGCCTGCCGGACGATCAGACAGTGGAAGGCGGCGGTCAGATCCGAGTGACCCGCGCGGGCTTCGAGAAGCTCACGTCGGTCGTTCCCGCGATCCTGAACGACACGCTCGGCAGCGGCTTCTGCGTCGGCGAGCAGAGCATCCTCGGCGCCGACGTCTGTTACACGAACCAGGGCAGCTGCACCCCGGGCTGCCAGGTGAACGTGTCGGTGGCGGAGACGCGCCTCCAGGTCACCAACGCGAACACGCTCAACATCTACGTGCGCGCGAACGCCGACGCGTCGGTGCGCATCGACCCGCCGATCTTCGGGGCGTGCACGATGACCATCACCGCCAACAACCTGTCGGCGGATCTCGACATCGGCTTCTCCATCGACCCCGCGACCGGCGAGCTGCGCATGCAGCTCAACCGCATCAACGACTACAACCTCTCCGGCGTCAACTACTCGGGCTGCACGGTCATCAGCTTCCTCGCATCGCTGGTCACCGACCTCCTCGACTCCTTCCTCGGCGAGTTCATCGTCGACCTGCTCACGCCGACCATCAACGATCTGATCCAGGGCTTCCTGCCCGATCCGCTCGGCATCGAGGGCATGGTCGACGTCGGCCAGCTCCTCGCCGGCGTCTCGCCAGGCACGGAGGGCTTCATGGAAGCCCGGATGGTGCCCGGAGGATATGTGCAACTAGGAGGCGGCGGGATGTCCCTCGGCCTCATCACCGGGTTGAACGCCGACCAGGATCCGAACACGCGCACCGCCGACCTCGACAGCGAGCCGGCGTACTGCGTCCCGCCGATCCCGGCGCCCAACTTCGCCGCGCCGCCGGCGTCCTTGCCCGCGAGCGCGCGCGGCACGTTCACGCTCATGCCCGCCGGCGCGTTCGTCGGCAACCCGGAGCCGGCCGATGACCTCGCGATCGGCATGTCGGAGACGACGCTCGATCTCGCCGGACACCACCTCGTGACGTCGGGCGGCCTGTGCCTCGGCGTCGGCACCGGCCTCGTCGAGCAGCTCAAGCTCGGCACCATCGGCCTGCTCGTGCCGTCGATCGGCGAGCTCGGCACCGGCGACGAGCCGCTGCTGCTCGTCACGCGCCCGCAGAAGGCGGTCGACTTCGACATCGGCGACGGCACCGAGGCATCCCCCGCCGTCACGCTGCACCTCAAGGGCTTCGAGGTCGACTTCTACGGCTTCATCTACGAGCGCTACGTGCGCGCGTTCACCATGTCGCTCGACATGAGCGTCGGCGTGAACCTCGAGTTCACGCAGATGCCGGGGATGCCGGCGCAGGTGATCCCCACGCTCGTCGGGCTCTCGTCGTCGAACATCGGCATCACCGTGCTCAACAACGAGTTCGTGCGCGAGACGCGCTCGCAGCTCGAGGCGGTCCTGCCCACCGTGTTCGACCTGGCGCTGCCGCTCCTCGCCAACGGCATCGGCCCGATCGACGTGCCCGACTTCGCCGGCTTCACGCTCAACAACCTGCGCGTGCAGAAGGTGACGACGTCAGAGGACGACTTCATGGCGATCTACGCGTCGCTCGGCACGTCGATGATGATGCGCGACCGCGCCTCGAAGTATCCGTCGCTCGAGGGCGTGATCGACACGCTCGACCGCCAGACCGAGATGGGCACCTGGCCCGAGCTGGTGGCGATGGGCCCGGGCGGCGCGCAGGCGCGGCTCGTGTCGGTCACCGTCCCGCAGCCCGAGGCGGTGCGCGCCGCGCTCGTCGCCGGCGACAAGGCGGGCCTGCCGGCCGTCACGATCGACGTCGACGCGCACGACGCCCACGGCCGCGCGCTCGAGTGGAGCTGGAACCTGAACGGCGGCATCTTCCGTCCGTTCACGACGGCGGCGCCGCTCGTCATCGCCGACCGCGCGTTCGCGTGGCAGGGCAAGTACACGATCGGCCTGCGCTCGCGCGTCGTCGGCGACTACCGCACGACCACGCCGGAGACGATCGACGTCCCGGTCGTGATCGACTCGGCGCCGCCGAAGATCCGCGTCGAGGAGGCGCGCTGGCTGGGCAGCGAGCTGCTCGTGCCGGCGACCGACGCCGTGTACGACGCGAGCGAGCTGCAGTGGGCCTGGGGCCGCGTCGGTGACGACGATCCGTCGACCGACTGGAGCGGCAGCGCCCGCGTCGACCGCGAGACCGCGAAGGACCTGTCGTCGGCCGACGGCGAGATCCTCGTGTACGTGCGCGACCCGAGCGGCAACGTCGGCCAGGCGCTCGCGAAGACGAACTTCCACGGCGCGCCGGGCGAGAGCGGCTGCAACTGCGGCGCGACGAGCTCCGCGCCGGGCGCCGGCTCGCTGCTCCTCATGATGCTGGTCGGAGCGTGGTTGCTTTTTCGCCGTCGCGCCGCGGCCGCCGCCCGGGTCGTCGCGCGCGTTAGCTCGTCGAGGGCGGCGTCGCTCGTCGTCCTCTGGGCCGGCGTGAGCATCGCGGTCTCGATGGCGCCGGGCTGCTCCTGCGGCAACTCGGCGGGTCAGGCGTGCGAGCTGACCGAGGACTGCGCCACGTTCGAGTGCCCCGAGGGGCAGATCGCGATCTGCTTCGACGGCGAGTGCATCTGCACCGACGACGTGCCCTACGGCAAGATCGGCCCGTTCTCCGACGTCGCGGTCGCGCCCAACGCGGACGCGATCGTGAGCGCGTACGCCGAGAGCCACGGCGACCTCGTGGTCGCGCGCTTCTCGGGCGCGGGCCGCATCCCCGACGAGGCGTGGGAGTGGGTCGACGGCGTGCCCGCCGGCCCCGTCGCCCTGCCCGACTCGGACGTGCGCGGCGGCATCCTCGAGCCCGGTGACGACGTGGGGCTCTACACGTCGGTGGCGATCGGCAGCGCCGACACGCCGATGGTCGCGTACCACGCGCGCGAGACCGGCTCGCTGAAGTTCGCCGCCAAGTACGGCGGCACGTGGCAGAACCACGAGGTCGACAGCGGCACCGGCCAGGTCGATCCGGAGATCGGCGGCGAGTCGGCGGGCCTGTACACGGCGATCACCGTGCGCAAGGACGACGGACGCCCGGGCATCGCCTACATGGCGACGGTCTCGCAGGGCGGCGGCATCGTGACCGCCGAGGTGCGCTACGCGCAGGCGAACGTCGCGCAGCCGCAGAGCTCGGCGGACTGGACGGTCACCGTGCTCGACATGACGACGCTGCCGGCGGCCGACCCGAACGCGCCCGACATCTATCCGCTGCCGGGCGGCGTCGGCCTGTTCGTCGAGAGCGCGCTCGACGACATGAACAACCCGGCGGTCGTGTACTACGACCGGGCGAACGGCGACCTCAAGCTGGTGCGCTGGGACGCGGCGAACGGGCGCTTCGGCGCGCCCGTGGTCGCCGAGGGCGCGACGAGCGACGACGGCTGGTACCCGGCGGTCGCGATCGACAACACGGGCAACGCGCACCTCGCGTTCCAGGGCGCCGATCACGACGACGTGTTCTACCGGGACATGGCGGCCGCGGCGAAGGAGATGGTCGACGACGGCTACCGCATCGTCGGCACGACCGAGGACGGCCTGCCCAAGCCCGAGTACCACTTCGTCGGATCGGACACGCAGATCGTCTGGACGGCGACGACGCCGTACGTCATCTACCAGGACTCGACGACGCACGAGCTGCTCGCGGCGTCGAAGAACGGCGGCATGTGGCGTCCGGAGGCGGTCGCCGGCGCGGAGGCGACGTTCGCCGGCGCGTACGGCTTCCACGCGGCGGCGGCGCTCGGCGCCAACGAGATCGTGATGTCGACCTGGGTGATCCACCAGGCGCTCAACGACAACTGGGTCGAGGTGTTCCGCCTGCCGACCGCCGCGCAGTAGCGCACGCGCCGCGCGATCGTCAGGGCAGGCGCAGCTCGGCGCCGAGCGTGACGATCATGCCGAGCTGGCCGGCGTCGCCGACGCCGCTGCCCAGCCAGGGGCGCCCGGCGAACACGCCGGCGCTGCCGACGACGGCGACGTCGTCCTTCACGAGGGCGGCCACGCCGGCCCCGGCGTCGACGCCGGCGGCCGCGCCGTTCACGTCGTCGGCGGCGAAGCGCAGGACGCGCCCGAAGACGCCGCCGCGCACGAACGGCGTGAACGCGCCCTGGCCGGGCAGGTCGTGGCGCAGGCCGAGCGTGAGGTCGCCCGAGAAGCCGTCGGCGACGCCGTGGTCGCAGCTCATGCCGTCGGGCGGCGTGCGGCTGCAGCCGGTCTGCGGCGTCCCGAACGTGAAGTGCACACCGCCGTCGAACCAGACCTGATCGGTCATGCGATAGAGGTAGCGGCCGCCGAGGCGCATCCCGCCCGGGGTCGTGCCACCGCCGCCCGATGCGCCGACCTCGGCCGCGAGCGCGACCTGGGGCTCCTGGGTCGGAGTCTCGGCATATGCCGGAGCCGCGGCCGCGAGGAGCCACACCATCGCCTGCACGTGGGTTCGCATGGTTGACGAGCGTAGGCGGGTGAGCCCACGTCGGCCAGTTTTCGGCTACTGTGCGCGCCATGTTCGTCCGGTCCCTCTCGTCCAGCCTCCTGGCGCTCGCCCTCGTCGCGGGCGCGAGCGGGTGTCCCAAGCCGCGCACCTCGGCGGCGACCCAGCCCACCCCCGCCGCCTTCGACCCGGCGCAGTCCGATCCGAAGGCGCTCGCCGTCGTCGACGCCGCGGTCAACAAGCAGGGCGGGCTCGCGAACTGGGAGAAGCTGAAGGAGCTCAAGTTCACCGTCACCTACAAGGACGGCGAGACCATGAAGGCGCAGTTCAAGCACTCGTGGGACCGCTGGAACGGGCGTCACTACTTCGTCACCCCGGTGATGAGCACGATGGGCGGCAAGCCCGAGGACGTGCAGTACCAGGAGGTGAAGCACGACCTCTTCGATCTCGGCGCGAAGCCGTGGGCGGCGCAGAACGGGCAAGAGGCCGCGATGCGCAAGGACGCCGAGGCGATGGCGAAGGTCGCGCGCGAGCGGCTGTACGAGGACCTGTACTTCGTCGCGCTGCTCTACAAGATGCGCGACCCGGGGGTGAAGCTCTCCGTCGACAACGCGGAGATCCGGGTCGAAGGAGGCGAGGTGTGCGTGCCTTCGTGCACGTCGATCAAGGTCTCGTTCGATCCGGCGGTCGGCACCGAGACCTGGTACGTGAACTTCAACAACGAGTCGGGCATGCCCGAGGTGCTCGAGAAGGTGCAGGGCGCGGGGCGCATCGGCTACCAGATCAGCGGGTGGGTCGACGCCGGTGGGCTCAAGTGGCCGACGAGGTTCCAGAACCTCGGCCTCAAGAGCGAGGTGATCGAGTACTCCGACATCGCCGTCGGCGACCCCGACGATTCGACGTACGTCCGCTCGGTCGCGCATTGACGTCCGCGACGCCCACCTGGAGCAAGCGATGCCCCCGAAGCCGCTGGTCTACAACGCCACCCTCGTCGAGCGCGTCGATCTGACGGACGCGCTCACGCTCTTCCGCGTCATGCCCGACGAGCGCCCGGCGCCCGGCTGGTTCACGCCCGGGCAGTACTGCGTGCTCGGGATGAACAACGAGGCGAAGCCCGAGCTCGGCTCGGTGCGCCGCTCGATGTCGATCGCGTCGGCGCCCGAGGAGGAGGGGCCGATCGAGTTCTACATCCGCTTCGTCGCGAAGCCGGAGTCGGAGAACCCGCTCACGCACCTCCTGTGGAAGGTGAGGAACGGGGACCGCATGTACATGCGGCCGGTGGCGGCGGGCGTGTTCACGGTGAAGGACACCGTCGGCGACGCGGACCCGCGGCTGCGCGTGATGGTCGCGGCGGGCACGGGGTCGGCGCCGTTCGTGAGCATGGTGCGGAGCGAGCTGCGGCGGAACCCGAACGCGGACCTGTCGAAGTGGGTGCTCCTGCACGGCGCGTCGTATCCGTCGGACCTCGGGCACCGCGACGAGCTCATGGGCTACGTCGAGACGCACGGGCTGCACTACTGGGGCACGGTGAGCCGGCCCAAGGAGGCGGCGGGGTGGACGGGCGACACGGGGCGCGTCGAGAACTACTTCGCGGGCGAGCGGCTGGCGGAGCTCGAGCGCCGGCTGGGGCTGGCGCCGGGAGGCTTCCTGCCGACCAAGGCGGTGATCTTCATCTGCGGGCTGCAGGGGACGATCGGCACGACGATCACCAACCTCTGCGCGCGCGGGTTCGTCCCCGATCACAAGCGCATGCGCGAGGCGCTCGGCGTGCCGACGGAGGCGCCGGCGACGCTCTTCTACGAGCAGTACGACACCGAGCCGGTGATCGACATCAAGGATCCGGCGGTCGTCGATCCGCTGAAGGCGCAGCTCGGCGAGGCGCTCGCGCGCCTGGCCGGCTCGTGAAGGCGGCGCGGCGGTGACCGCGTTCGTCGCGGGTGC
>JAIOII010000314.1 GCA_019912685.1 Kofleriaceae bacterium | reverse complement strand
TCCGGCGGGCAGCGCCAGCGCGTCGCGCTCGGGCGCGCCATGGTGCGCCAGCCCGCCGTGTTCCTGATGGACGAGCCCTTGTCCAACCTCGACGCGGCGCTGCGCATCTCGATGCGGCAGCAGCTCTTCGGACGCAGCGTCCTGGTCGGCGGCCAGGTCGGCGCCGGGCTCGTGCGCATCGGCGTCATCCAGCTCCTCGCGCTCGCCGGCGCGCGGCGGTAGGCGGGGACGCGCGCGCTCGCGGCCGCCGACCTCGACCACGGGCACTTCCTCGCGGTGCGTGGCCTCGAGTCCGGGGCCGTCGACGACGTGCTGATCGCCCACGAGCCGCGATGGCGCCTGCTGCTCGACGGGCTCGCGCCGGCCGCGCGCGCCTTCCGCGGCTGAAGGTCACGATCGACACCCGGCCGTCGCGGTTCAGCGCGCGCGGTGGAGCGGAGGGCCGGCGGCGTCGCCGAGCATCAGGCGGCGCGTGACGGCGAGCGGTGCCTCGCCGTGGGAGAGGAACGCGTCGTGGAAGTCGCGCAGGGAGCGGCCGGGGTTGGCGCGCATCCAGTCGTCGCGCAGCTCGCGGATGGCGAGCTTGCCGAGGGTGTAGCCGAGGAACATCGGATCGACGGTGCCGCGCATCGCCTGCTGCATCGCGGTCTTGGGATCGGTGAAGGCCTTCTCGACGAAGAGGCGGGTGGCGTCCTCGACCGTCATCGTGCCGGCGTGGTAGCCGAGCGCGACGAGGAAGCGGACGTTGCGGAGGAGCGCGTTCTTCAGCTGGCCGATGTGGACGCGCGGATCGCCGCCGCCGAGACCGGCGTCCCACATCATCTCCTCGACGTAGTGGGCCCAGCCTTCGGACGCGGTGTAGACCTCGAAGGTCTGGAGCACCCGCGAGTCGCTCGCGCGCTGGTGCATGCCCTGGACGAAGTGGCCGGGGTAGACCTCGTGCGCGCTCGTGAACAGCAGGTCGGCGCGCGACATCACGTACGCGCGCTGCTGCTCGACCGGCCACGACGGATCGGGCGGCGCGATGTAGTAGTAGCTGGGCAAGGGCGTCGGCTCGAAGGCGCCGGCGCCGCTGAACGCCGCGAAGTTGCCGCGCATGAACGCCGGGCTCTCGCGGACCTCGATCGGATCGGGGCGGGGCAGGGACACGATCTGCTCGTCGACCAGGAAGCGGCGCAGGAGCTCCAGCTGGCCGGTCGCCTCGGCGATCACCTGGTCGGGCGCGGGCTTGTCGGCGGCGGCAAGGGCGATCACCGCGGCGGCGTCGCGGCGCGGATCGATCGCGGCGGCGGCGGCGACGATCGCCGCGTGGTTGCGGTCGAGGTCCTCGCGCGCGATGCGCTCGAGGGTGGCGAGGTCGAGGTCGAGGCCTTCGGCCTCGCGCAGCATCTGGAGGAGCGTGTCGGCGCCGAGGCGGAAGTCGTCGGTGGCGTCGGGCATCCGGCGCTCGAGCGCGCCGCGGAACGCGCCGACGTGCTCGGCGAGCGCGTCGAGACAGGCGTCGAGCTTCGCGCGCAGCGCCTCGTCGGGGAGCGACGCGAACGCGCGCTTCGCGTCGCCGCCGAGGAACTGGATCGTGCCGGCGCTGATCATGATGCCGGCCTGGAGCCAGGCGCGCGGCAACGCGGGCTCGAGGTTCTGCGTGGCCTGCGCGTAGTACGCGGGCGCGGCCTCGCACGCGCGCAGCATCGCGGCCGCGCGTTCCGCGGGCGGCGCGTAGTCGCGCGCGATGTACGCGTTCAGCGAGAACTTGAACAGGTAGAAGAACGGGTCGCGATAGGGGCGGCGCCGTACGTCGAGCTCGAACAGCTCCTTCGCGATCTCGGTCAGGATCAGCTGCTGCTCGACGCGGCGCCGGGGCGAGAGCTCGCGCGCGTCGAACGCCTGGAACGTGGCGCGCGCCGCGCGAAGGCGCGCGATCTCCGCGGCGATCGCCGCCGCCGAGCGATCCGGCACCTGGCCGTCGTACGCGTGATCCCCGAGCTCGACCGCCCAGCTGGGGCGGAACGCGAGGTGCGCGTCGATGAACGGATCGATCGCCGCCGCGAGCTCGGCGTCGGCGACGTCGGCTGCAGCGGGCGGTGGCGGCGTCGTGGTCGCGCGCGGCGACGGGCAGCACGCGACGATCAGGCTGGCGAGGAGGAGCTGCGCTTTCACGCGCCGAATCTAACGCCCCGCGAGATCCACCGAGGCCGCTGCTGCGCCGCGGCGATGGTTCAAGGGTTGAACAGAACCGTCCATCCCAATCCGGAACTGTTCAAACCTTGATTTTCCGGATCGTTCCGAGGAGGTGAATTAACCTCGCGAACTCTCTAGAGAAGCAGAAAGCGTGAGCTGCGGCACCTCGGTTGCACAAGAGGAGAAACGGAGGTTCGCCGATGATCAAGCATCTCGGACTGGCAGCTGTCTTTGCCCTGACGATCGCTGGATGTGCGGAGGACGCGGCTCCGCCCGACCCATCGGCGCCGGCGCTCGAGCTCGACGCCGACGACACGCTCATCACGGGCTCGTTCGTCCACGCGGGCTCGGTGATCGGCTTCCGCAGCGAGCTGACCGCACCGGCCCGCGCGGTGTTGCAGCTCGACGTGAACGGCGCCGTCCTCGACGTGACGCTCGATCTCGGCGCGCAGACGTACAGCGACGACGGTCACCTCAACGCGCTGGATCTCGACGAGCTCGCGGCGCTGGTCGCCCTGCGCGACGCGGTCGCCGAGGCGCGCCCCGAGCTGCTCGACACGCTCCACGGCAAGCTGCTCGTCCGCCACGCCGACCGCATGGCCGAGGCGCCGGCCGGGGTCACGCTGCGCAAGCAGTTCATCGACATCGCCGCGGCGCAGGCCAGCCGCTTCGAGAACCGGGCCGACGCCGATGGCTGCGGCGGCGACGGCGCCACCTGCCTGTGGGGCACCAACGGGTGGGACTACGCGGTGTACGATCCGGGCAGCGACGGCACCTGCGTGTGGAAGTGGGCCCAGTACGGCGAGAACGAGCCGAACTGCTCCGGCCGCTGCGGCTCGGGGTGCAATCACTGGTTCGATGACGACTACACCTGGGATTGCTTCGATCACGACCGCTGTGTCACCCACTTCGGTGGCAGCGTCATGTCGGACAACGGCAACTGCGGTGACGAGTTCTGGGACGCGTCGGACGACTACGTGCTCACCTACGGGCCGTGGTGCTGAGCGCCCGCTGCGCGCGCTCGCCATCACCCTGACCGCCGCCGCCGCGCTCGTCGCGTGCGCGCTGGCGGGATGTCGATCGGAGACGGCGCGCTGCGGGCGCTCAGCACCACGGCCCGTAGGTGAGCACGTAGTCGTCCGACGCGTCCCAGAACTCGTCACCGCAGTTGCCGTTGTCCGACATGACGCTGCCACCGAAGTGGGTGACACAGCGGTCGTGATCGAAGCAAT
>JAIOII010000313.1 GCA_019912685.1 Kofleriaceae bacterium | reverse complement strand
GCCCATCCTCCAGGGCGCCGCCGAGCGCGACGAGGGGCGCGCCGTCGCCATCGCGTTCACGCTCGAGCACTTCGACGCCCTGCGCGCCCGCCTCCCCGGCGACACCGCCGGCTTCCTCGTCGGCATCCTCGCGTCCGGCTGCGATCGCGCGACCGCCGAGCGCCGCCCCTTCGTCGAGCAGCACCTCGGCGAGCTCCGCGGCGCCCGTCGCCGCATCGAGCAGGCCTTCGAGCGCGTCGACCAGTGCATCGCGCGCCGCGCCGCCGTCGAGCCCGCCCTCGCCGCCTGGCTGAAGCGCGCGCGCTAGAGATCGCGGACCGCGAACGTGTCGCAGGCCTCGAGCGTGCCCTGCTCGTAGCCGCGGCGGAACCAGCGCACGCGCTGGTCGGAGCTGCCGTGGGTGAACGTCTCGGGGTTCACGCGCTGGCCCGCCATCTTCTGCAGGCGGTCGTCGCCGATCGAGGCGGCGGCGCGGATGGCCTCCTCGATGTCGCCGTTCTCGATCAGCTTGCGCCGCGCGGTCGAGTGCGCCCACACGCCGGCGAGGCAGTCGGCCTGGAGCTCCATGCGCACGGAGAGGTCGTTCTCGCGCGAGCGGTCGCGCGCGCTCTCGCGCCGCACCATGTCGTCGGTGCCGAGCACGTTCTGGCAGTGATGGCCGAACTCGTGGGCGAGGACGTACGCCTGCGCGAAGTCGCCGGGCGCGCCGAGGTCGGCGCGCAGCTGCTTGTAGAACGAGAGGTCGATGTACGCCTTCTCGTCGGGCGGGCAGTAGAACGGGCCGATCGCCGACGACGACAGGCCGCAGCCGGTGTCGACCGCCTCGCGGAAGACGATCAGCTTGGCCTCGCGGTACTGCTTGCCGCTCTGGGCGAACACCTTGGCGAAGGTGGGCTGGATGTCGTCCACCACGTAGTTGATGAAGTCGAAGAGCTCCGCGTCGGGGTCGGGCCCCTGCTGGCCCACCGCCGGGTCACTCTGCGACGGCTGACCGCCGCCCCCGCCGCCGCCGGCCAGGCTGCTCAGCCCCGGCACGTTCACGCCCGCCGCCTGCGCGATGAGCGCGATGATGGCGACGAGGATCGCGCCCCCGCCGCCGAGCTTGACGCCACGCGAGACCCTGGGCGGCGCGTTGCCGCGCCGGTCCTCGACGTTCCTGGAACGATGTCCCCGCTCGAACTTCACGGCGGGAAGGTACCATCACGGCCATGCTCGCAATCGCCGCGGTCATCTCCTCGATGCAGCTGACCGGTCCGGTGCCGGTCGACGGGGGCGACTACCTCCTCGTCCCGTTCACGGTGCCGGCCGGCACCGTCGAGCTGACGATCGCCCACGACGACGGCTCCGACGCCCAGATCCTCGACTGGGGGGTCTGGTCGCCCGACGGCTTCCGTGGCTGGGGCGGCGGACTCACCGAGCCGGCGATCATCGGCGTCGCCGAGTCGTCGCGCGGCTACGTCGACGGACCGATCACGCCCGGCGAGTGGACGCTCGTGATCGGCAAGGCCAAGCTCGGCGGTCAGCCCGGGCAGTACACGGTCGACCTCGAGTTCCGCGACGCCGCCACGCTCCCCGTCGGTCCGCGCGCGCCGTACGATCGGGAGCTGACGCTGTCGACCGAGCGGCGCTGGTACGCGGGCGACTTCCACGTCCACTCGAACGAGAGCGGCGACGCCCCGGCCTTGCTCGACGACATCGTCGACCTCGCGCGCGCGCGCGGGCTCGACTTCGTCGTCGTCACCGACCACAACACCATCTCCCACGTGCCGCGCCTCGCCGCGCGCCAGGCCACGCTGACCGATCTGCTCCTCGTCCCCGGCGCCGAGGTGACGACGTACGGCGGCCACGCAAACGCCGTCGGCACCACCTCGTACATCGACCACCGCGTCGGCCTGGGCGGCCGCACCGCGAGGGGGATCCTCGACGAGGTCCACGCGCGCGCGGGCGTCTTCTCGATCAACCACCCCGCCCTGGACCTCGGCGACCTGTGCATCGGCTGCGCCTGGACGCACACCGACACGCAATGGGATCAGGTCGACGCGATCGAGATCCAGACCGGCAACGCCGACCTCACCGCCGCGCTCTTCACGCCGCGCACGATCGCGCTCTGGGACCTGCAGGAGGACGCCGGCAACCACCTCGCCGCGCTCGGCGGCAGCGACGACCACCGCGCCGGCATGGAGACCGGCTCCTTGCCCGCGCGCATCGGCAGCCCGACGACGATGGTGCTCGCCGACGCGCTCTCCGAGCAGGCGATCCGCGACGGCGTGTTCCGCGGCCGCACCGTCGTGCGCTTCCACGGCCCCGAGGACCCGATGGTGATCCTGGTCGCCCGGGACACGCAGTCGAGCAAGGAGGTCGATCTCGGCAGCACCCTCACCGAGGTCGGCGAGGTCGAGCTCGAGGCGACCATCGAGGGCGGCGAGGGCGCCGTCGCCGAGCTGTGGCGGAACGGCGTGCAGGTCGAGACCCGCGCGATCACCGGCCCGGTCACCTGCTTCGTGCGCCCGGTCTCCGGCGAGCTGGAGCGCTACCGCGTCGAGGTCACGCGCGACGGCAACCGCCTCACGGTCACGAGCCACGTCTACGTCGACGGCGACCCGGCGCTGGCTCCCGGCGGCTGCTGCGACGGCGGCGCAGGACGCACGGGCTCGCTCGCGCTCGCGCTTTTGATCCTTGTTAGAGTCCGCCAATGGCCGAAGCGAAGAAGAAGGCGGTAGCGAAGAAGCCCGCCGGCGAGAAGAAGCCCCGCGCGTCGAAGAAGCCCAGGGCCGCGCCCGGCTCCGCCGGCATCGCCGCGACCGAGGCGGTCGACGGCGCGCCGCCGTCGGAGATCACGGCGGTCGAGAAGCAGATCGCCGACGCCGGCGGCGCGGTCATCGGCCACTACCGCGAGCCGCTCGGCGGGCACTGGTGCGTGTTCGCGATGCTGCCGCTCGATCAGGTCGAGCCGACGCCGTACCAGCGCGAGCTGTCGAAGGCGCACGCGGAGCGCCTCGCGACGGTGATCCCCAAGGTCGGTCGCTTCCTCGATCCGATCGTCACCGTGCCCACGCCCGAAGGCTTCCGCTCGCCCAACGGCATGCACCGCATCAGCGCGATGCGCACGCTCGGCGCCAAGGCGATCACCGCGCTCGTCGTCCCCGACCCCGAGGTCGCGTTCCGCATCCTCGCGCTCAACACCGAGAAGGCCCACAACCTGCGCGACAAGTCGCTCGAGGTCGTGCGCATGGTGCGCGCCCTCGTCGCCGACGGCGTGAACGGCAAGCGGCCGTACAGCGACTTCCAGCTCGAGCTCGAGTCGCCGGCGTTCCTCACGATCGGCGTCTGCTACGAGCAGAACGGGCGCTACTCGGGCGGCGCCTACCTCTCGGTGGTCAACAAGTGCGAGGAGTGGAGCGACCGGCCGCTGAAGGAGGTGCTCGCCGTGAGCGAGAAGCACGCCGAGCGCCTGCTCGAGCTCGACGAGCTGGTCAACGCCGCGGTCGCCAAGCTGAAGGCGCAGGGCTTCCAGAGCGGGTACCTGAAGCCGGTCGTGGTCGCGCGCATCAACCCGCTGCGCTGGATCAAGGCCAAGCCCGGTCAGCCCATCAAGGCCGAGTTCGACAAGACGATCGACAAGATGATCGAGAGCGCCAGGAGCTTCGACGCCTCGAAGGTGAAGGAATCCGACATCGCCGCCGCCGCGGCGATGGGCGGATCCGCCGAGGAGTAAACGCGATTTACAGGACACTTCACAATCAACACTTGCCAGTGATTGTAAATCGATTATCTGAATCCTCTCATATAGTTGTGCGTTGACTGGTCAATCTCGTCATGTAGGCTTCTCAGTAAGTAAACGACGAGGAGCAAGCGACATGAGCGAGATCAAGACCGTCGGCGTCGTGGGCGCCGGCCTCATGGGCACCGGGATCGCGGAGGTGTGCGCCCTCGCCGGGCTGCGCACCATCCTCATCCGCGCGACCGGCGGCGACCCGGACGCGGCCGTGGCCCGCGTGAAGAAGTCGATCGACGGGCGCGTCGCGAAGGGCAAGCTCGACGCCGCCGTCGCCGAGGCCGCGCTCGCGAAGCTCTCGGCCACGACGGACCTCGCGCGCGCCGCCGAGTGCGATCTCGTGATCGAGTCGATCGTCGAGGACCTCGCGACCAAGCGCGCGCTGTTCGCGAGCCTCGCGCCGCACCTCCGGCCCGACGCGATCCTCGCGTCGAACACGTCGACGCTCAAGATCTCCGACCTCGCCGAGGGCCCGCACGACCAGCGCACGATCGGACTCCACTTCTTCTCGCCGGTCCCGGCGATGAGCCTCGTCGAGGTCGCCCACCTGCCGACGACCGACGCCGACGCGCTGGCCGCCGCCGAGGCCTTCGTGGGCAAGCTCGGCAAGACCGCCGTGCCGGTGCTCGACTCGACCGGCTTCATCGTCAACCGCCTGCTCGTGCCGATGCTCACCGGCGCCATCGCCGCCTACGAGCAAGGCCTCGCGCCCGCCGAGCACGTCGACACCGCGATGCGCCTCGGCTGCGGCCACCCGCTCGGCCCGCTGGCGCTCGCCGATCTCATCGGCCTCGACGTCGTCTACGCGATGGCGAAGCTCCTCTACAAGGAGTTCGGCGACGACCGCTTCCGTCCGCCGGCCTTGCTCCGCCGCCTCGTGCAGAACGGCCACCTCGGCAAGAAGACCGGGCTCGGCCTCTACGACTACTCGGCGAAGCCGCCGCGCGCGAACACCGCCGCGCTCGTCGTCGACGACGCCGCGGCCGCGGCTGCGGCGTAGCGGCCCGCGCCGCTCAGAACTCGTCGAGCCGGCGCTTCTCGGTGTCCTCGTCGTCGACGATCATCCGCGGCCGCCGGCTCGAGACCACCCGGTCGACCGCGAGCGCGACGTCGTCGGGCGCGCACGGCTTGGGCA
>JAIOII010000312.1 GCA_019912685.1 Kofleriaceae bacterium | reverse complement strand
AGGCCGACGAGGCGCTCGCCCGCGCGCTCGCGATCGACACGTATCGCCAGGCGGTCGAGAGCCGCCCCGATCACCTGACCGGGCACCGCCTGCTCGCGCTCGCGCTCGTCCGCGCCGGCGACCACGCGGGCGCGTTCGCGGCGCTCGAGCGCGGGCTCACCGAGCGTTACCCCGGCGACCGCTTCCGCGGCGGCACGCGCATCCTCGCCGAGGACCTCGGCATGGTGGCGGCGGCGTGGATCGCGAAGGCGCCGGCGCAGGCGCGCGCGATCGAGGCGCGGCTCGCCAGGCACGGGGCCAAGGTCGCGCGCGCGCCGTCCCTGCGCTTCGTCCTCTACTGGGAGACCGACGCCAACGACGTCGACTTCCACATCCGCGACGCGAAGGGCGGCCACGCCTACTACCAGGCCAAGGCGCTGCGCTCGGGCGGCGAGCTCTACGAGGACGTGACCACCGGCTACGGTCCGGAGAACTTCACGATCCCCGGCGGCGGCGCCGCGGGCCCGTACGAGCTGGAGATCCACTACTACTCGCGCGGCCCGATGGGCTACGGCATGGGGATGCTCGAGATCCTCCGCCACGACGGCAAGGGCGGGCTCTCCTTCGAGCACCGGCCGTACATCGTCATGGTCGACGGCGCGTACGTCGCGCTCGGCAAGGTCGACGTGAGGGCTACGACCAGCCCGACCAGTAGAAGATGATCGCGTTGTACTTGAAGTCGCGGTGCGCCGACTCGAGCACCGGCGGGATCGCCGCGCGATCACGGGCGCCGTTCGCGGTGCCCGGCCACGGGTCGACCATGATGAGCTCCTCGTCGCGCTTGGGGTCGAGGCGGTCGACCGTGATCCCGACCGCGTGCGAGACGTCGTCGGTCTCGGCCGGGTGCAGCTTCTTGAAGGTCGTCGGCAGGAGCGCGCCGCGATAGCCGACGCCGCCCTTCACCCAGTCGAGCACGGTGGCGGTCGGCTCGGCGACGCGGCGCGCGTTCAGCCGGTAGCCGAGCTCCTGCAGATCGCTGACGCGACCGCCGAACCAGCGCTGCACCGCGTCGATCGTCCCGCCCATGAGCGAATGGTTCGACAGGTCGAAGAACACGTACTCCTGGATGCCGGGCGCGTAGGCGCCGGCCCGGTACGCGATGCGGCGGAGCAGGAAGGCCGCGGCCGCGCCCGCGCACGCGGTCTGCGTGTGAAACACCGGGATCGTGACGCGCGCGTCCTCGGGTCGCTGCAGGACCACGTCGTCATCGGCGTGCCGAGGCTCTCCCATGCTGGCGCTGCGAGGTTACACGAACGATCGCGAGAAGATTCGCGAGGGGGCGTGGAAACCGCGCGACACAAGATACGGGAGTAGCTCCGCGATCCTTCCCCTCGCGGCGCATTGCCACTCGCTGCCGGGTCCGCGCGGCTCGATCCTTGACAGAGTGTCAGGGAATGATAACCTGACACGCTGTCAGCATGGCTCGCACCGTCGACAAGGAGCGCCGCGCCGAGCTCGCCCGCCGGGCGCTCGAGGTGCTCCGCGCGCGCGGCATCGGCCGCACGACGATGAGCGAGCTGGCGGAGGCGCTCGGCGTGAAGCGGCCGACGCTCTACTTCTACTTCCGCGACCTCACCGGGCTCCTGCACGCGGCGATCGAGGACGTCTACCGCGGCTGGCTCGCGCACGTGACCGCGCGCGTGAGCGGCATCAGCCATCCGGTCGAGGCGCTGGGCGAGCTCGCGCGCGCGACGGTCGAGTACAACCGCGGCCGCCGCGACCTCGTGATCCTGCTCTTCCAGCTGTGGGCGGCGGGCGACTCCGATCCCGAGGAGCTCTTCGCGCGCAGCCGCGCGGTGAGCGATCCGCTGCGCGCCGAGCTGGTCGCGCGCCTGCGCGCCGGCATCGAGAAGAAGCTGGTGGCGAGGTGCGATCCCGAGCGCATCGTCGAGCTCACGCTCGTCGTGCTCGACGGCGCGCTGGTGCACGAGGTCACCCGCGGGACGCCGGGCGCGCCCGCGATCGAGGAGCTGTGGGAGCGCGTGCTCGCGCCGCTCGTGATCGAGAAACCGACGACCAGACCCTCACGACGAAGGACCTCTCCATGACCCCCAGGCCACTGTGGATCGCGCGCGTCACCGGGACGCAGGAAGAGATGGGACACCAGCACGGACGGCTGCTCGCGGCCGCCGGCGGCGCCGACGCCGTGCTCGGCCACTACCGCGACATGCCGGTGCGCCTCGCCGTCGGCGACGCGGCGCCCGCGGCC
>JAIOII010000311.1 GCA_019912685.1 Kofleriaceae bacterium | reverse complement strand
CACCACGCCCGTCCCGAGCGCCGCGAGCGTCACCAGCCCGCCGAGCGAGTGCCCGAGCACCGCGACCTCCGACGGCCGACACCCGGCCGCGCCGCCCACCGCTGCGAGCGCCGCCGGCAGATCGAGCGTGACGTAGTCGTCGAACGTCCACGTGCCGCCCTTCGGCGACGGCGGCTTGCTGTCGCCGTGGCCGCGCCAGTCGAGCACGAACACGTCGAGCCCCTGCCCCGCCAGCGCCGCCGCGAAGCCGCCCGATCGCCCGTGGAAGTACCGCCCGTGCACCATCATCGCGTGCGTGCACAGGACGGCGGCGCGTGCGCGCCCGGCCGCCGGCGCGAACCGCCGCAGCGCGAGGCGCACGCCATCGGCGGTGACGGCGGTGACGGCGGATGGCTCCACGATCAGAAGTAGTAACGCGCGCCGAGGCCGCCGTTCAGCGCGAGCCCGACCCCGTTGATGTTCGGATCGTCGCTGCCAAACCGGTACTCGACGATGCCGGCGACCTCGACGAACACGTCGAGCGGGATCTCCTTGAAGTCGAAGAGCAAGCCGGCCACCGCGCGCGGGCCGATGCGGAAGTCGTCGTCGCCGTCGCGGCCCGACGCGTGCTGCATGGCGCGCACTCCCGGGCCGACGTACGCCGGGAGCGTGAACGCGTCCCGCTCCTCGAGAATCCACGGGTGGAACACGTAATCGGCGTGCACGTGGAAGCCGCCGCCGATGAACGAGAGCCCGAACGCGGCCTGCACGGCCTGATCGTCCTCGAGGTAGAGCTTGGCGCACACGCCGGTCGGCTCGCCGATGATGAGACCCGCGCCCAGCGAGCCCTTCTCGACGGTCGAATCCGTCAGATCCTCGGCGACGGCCGCGCCGGTCGAGAGGAGCACGGCGGCGACGGTCAAGGCGGCGGTGGACGGAGCGACTCGCATGGGCGCGAGGCTACCCGAGCGCGCACGCGTGCGCCAAAATCCGTGATACGAGAAGGACGGTGACCAAGGCTCGCGCCAAGAAGGCGGCCGCCCCGGGGAAGAAGCCGGCCGCACGCGCCACGAAGCCGCGCTCGAAGAGCGACGGGGCGGCGTCGGACGACGCGCACGGGCGCGGCGATCGCAGCAAGCGCCTGCTCGATCTCGTGATGCTGCTCCTGCGCGCCCGAACGCCCGTCACCTATCGCGAGATCCGCGAGCAGTTCCCCGGCTACCAGACGCACAACGCCGAGGCCGGCCTGCGCGCCTTCGAGCGCGACAAGGCCGACCTGCTCGAGCTCGGCGTGCCGATCCGCTACATCACGCCCGAGGAGGACGACTCGCTCGAGGACGGCGGCTACGTGATCGACCTCAAGCGCTTCCGCCTGCCGGAGGTGCGGCTCACCGCCGACGAGGTCTCCGCGCTCGTCCTCGCCGCGAGCGTCGCGCGCGCCATCCCCGGCGGCACCTATCCGAAGATCGTCGACCTCGCGCTGCGCAAGCTCGCCTTCGATCTACCGGAGAAGCCCGACACGCCGACCGAGCTCTTCGACGCCGGGCGCGGCCCGTCGCCGGTGCTCGTCCACTTCCCCGACGTCAGCCAGCAGCAGGCGTCGCAGGCCAAGCACCTCGGCGAGGTGTTCGCGACGCTCGAGGCGGCGACGCGCTTCCGCAAGCGCGTGACCATGACGTACCAGGCGGCCGGCAACGGGATGACGTCGCGACGCGAGGTCGATCCGTACGGCCTCGTCTACCGCGAGAGCGCCTGGTACCTCGTCGGCTGGTGCCACCTGCGCCGCGAGGTGCGCAGCTTCCGCGTCGATCGCATCGCCGAGGCGGCGATGGCGCCCAAGCCCAAGAGCCCCGACTTCGAGCGACCGGCCGGCTTCGACGTGCGCGCGTTCGTCAACCGCTCGCCGTGGACGTTCACCACCGAGCCCGTCGAGGAGGTGGTCCTGCGCCTCGAGCCGGAGGCCGCCGACACCGCCAACGAGGATTTCGGGCCCGACGCCGAGATGACCCCGCGCGGGAACGCGCACGTCGTCCGCTTCCGCTGCGGCAACCCCGAGTTCGCGGTGTCGCGCGTCCTGGCCGCCAAGGGCGCGATCGTCGTCGAGCAGGGCGACCGCCTGAAGGCGCGCCTCGCCGCCGAGCTCGACGCCATCGCCGCGAGGTACGCGCCGTGAGGGAGGCACCGTGAGGGACGTCGGCCAGAAGCTGCGGCGGCTGCTGTTCGTCGTGCCGTACGTCGCCAAGCACCCGGAGGGCGTGCCCGTCGAGGAGCTGGCGAAGAAGCTCGGCGTCGATCGCGACGAGATGGTCGCCGATCTCGATCTGCTCACGCAGGTCGGCCCGCCCGACGGCGATCCCGGCGAGTACCTCCTCGTCTCCGTCGAGGACGGCCGCGTCTTCGTCGATCTCGCGCATCGCCTCACGCGCCCGCTGCGCCTCACGCCGGCCGAGGGTTGCTCGCTCCTCCTCGGCATCCGCGCGCTCCGTCAGAGCGGCGTCGTCCCGTACGACACGTCGATGGAGGCCGCCGAGAAGAAGCTCCTCGCCGCGCTCGGCCGCGACGCCGGCGAGGCCGAGACCCTCGCGACCGGTACCGTCGTCGCCGAGCCCGACTCGGTCGTCTCCAACCACCTGCGCCGCCTCGTCACCGCGGCGCGCCGCAACGCGACGATCGAGATCGCCTACGTCTCCGCGTCGCGCCACGCCGCGCAGAAGCGCCGCATCGATCCCTACGGCATCGTGCACCACGCCGGCGAGTGGTACGTCGTCGGCCACTGCCACACGCGCGGCGACGTCCGCACCTTCCGCATCGATCGCATCTCGTCCCTCGCCGAGACCGACGAGCGCTTCCAGGCGCCAGCCGACTTCGACCTCGAGGCCTACCGCCGCGAGCGCCTCTACGTCCCGTCCGCCGACGCCGTCACCGTCAAGGTCCACCTCGATCCGCTCGCCGTCACGCGCGTCGGCGCCTCGTGGCCCGTCGGCGAGGTCTCGGTCAACGACGACGGCTCCGCCGAGATCGACATCGACTGCGAGGGCTTCGAGTGGGTGACCGGCTGGGTCCTCGGCTTCGGCCGCCACGCCTGGATCCTCGACCCGCCCGACGCCCGCACCGCCATGCTCGAGCGCCTCCGCCGCGTGGGGACACCTTCCTAGCCTCCAAGCAGCGGACATCGTTGCGCAACTAGACGGCAACGCAACTGGTGCCGCTCGTTGCCACCTGGCGCGAGTCGTCGCGCGCCACGGACCGTCGCCTCACGCCCGACGTGCTGGGGACGATCATCGGCGGTCACCGCATCCTCCGCGCCCTCGGGCAGGGAGGCATGGGCGCCGTCTACCTGGCGGAGCACTCGCTGCTCGGCCGCCGCGCCGCCGTGAAGGTGCTCCTGCCGTCCTTGTCGAGCCGGCCCGAGATGGTGACGCGCTTCTTCAACGAGGCGCGCGCCGCGACCGCGATCGCCGACCCCGGCATCGTCCAGATCTACGACTTCGGCTATCACACCGACGGCTCCGCGTTCATCGTCATGGAGCTGCTCGAGGGCGAGCCGCTCGACCGGCGGCTCGAGCGCCTCGGCCGCCTGCCCGCGGTCGACGCGCTTCGCATCGCGCGCCAGATCGCGACCACGCTCGCCGCCGCGCACGCGCGCGGCATCATCCACCGCGACCTCAAGCCCGAGAACGTCTTCCTCGTGCGCGACAACGAGGTCACGAGCGGCGAGCGCGTGAAGCTCCTCGACTTCGGCATCGCCAAGCTCACCGGCGACGAGCACGCGACGACCAAGACGCAGACCGGCGCGATCATGGGCACGCCGCTCTACATGTCGCCCGAGCAGTGCCGCGGCGCCGGCGAGGTCGACCATCGCTCCGACATCTACGCGCTCGGCTGCCTGCTCTATCACCTGCTCGTCGGCCGCCCGCCGTACGTCGGCGATGGCATCGGCGAGCTCCTGGCGATGCACCTCTACGAGACGCCGACGCCGCCGTCGGTGGTGCTGCCGTTCCTCGGCGGCGCGCTCGACCTGCTCGTCATGCGCTGCCTCGCGAAGGCGCCGGCCGAGCGCCACGCCGACATGAACGAGGTCGCCGCCGAGATCGGCCGCCACCTCGCGTCGCCCGCGTCGCTCTCGTCGCCGGGCGAGGTCGACATCGCGTCGGCGTCGAGCCGCTGGCAGGCCGCGACCGTCCTCTCGCGAACCCCGACCACGCTCGGCGGAGCCGCGGTCGCCGCGTCGATCGCGCCACCGGGGCGCACGCGGCGCTGGCAA